>JAUVWK010000460.1 GCA_030604165.1 Alphaproteobacteria bacterium
GATCCCCCGGTCGAACGGCATGCGGTCCGGCGGGATGAGATTGATCCGGCGCACCGCCACCGGGTCCAGCTCCAGGCGCCGGGCGATGGCGTCCATCAGGCGCTCGCAGACAAAGCAACCCTCGAAGCGTCCGGGCGCCCGATAGGTTCCGGCCGGGGTCTTGTTGGTGAGGCGGATATGGCCGACGGCGCGATAGGCCGGAACCAGATAGGGGCCGGGCAGCAGCGCCGCGGTGAGCTCGGGACCCGTCGCCGCGTGGGTGCGCACATAGGCGCCCTGATCGGCCCAGAACTCGTCGTCGATGGCGAGGACAAAGCCGTGGCGGTCCACGGCGGCGCGAATCCGGTGGCTTTGGTCGCGCGAGTGGTTGGCGGCGATGAGATGCTCTCTGCGGTCCTCGATCCATTTGATCGGACGCGCGAGCCGCAGCGCGGCCAAACAGACCAGCACGTCTTCGGGATAAAGCTCGCCCCGAATGCCGAAGCCGCCGCCGACATGGCCCTCGTAAAGCTGAATGCGCTCGGCCGGTCGCCCCAGCATCGTGGCCAGGGCGTCGCGATTGAGGTGGGGGATTTTCGCCGCGCCATGAACTTCCAGGCGGTCGGCGGCGGTGTCGTAGCGGGCGAGCGCGCCCCGGGTTTCCAACGGAACGCCGGACTGCCGGCCGAGGGTCAGGCGCAGCTCGACGATGTCATGGGCCTGGGCGAACGCCGCCTCGAGGTCGCCATAGGCCTTGCGCACGGTCGCCGCGGCCGTGGACTGGCCGGGCGCGAATTCCCCCGGCGCGTCGGTGGCGCGCCGGGTCGGCTCGCTTTCCTCGATCTCGGCAAAGATCAGATCCGCGGCATCCTCCGCCAGATAGGGGTCCTCGGCGAAGACCACGGCCAAGGGCTCGCCGACATAGCGCACACGGTCCTGCGCCAGAATGGGTTGGCGATAGGGTGCGAGACCCGGGAGGCGGACCTGGCGGAAGTCGATGGGTGGAATCTCGGCCACATCCCGGCCGGTCCAGACCGCCGCCACGCCGGGCAGGGCGGCGGCGTCCGCGGTCTCGATGCCGAGCAATCGGCCGCACGCCACCGGGGAGCGCGCGACGCGCATGTGCAGCTGGCCGTCGAAGGAGATATCCGCGGCGAAGCGCCCCATGCCCTTCAGCAGCGGCGGGTCTTCGATCCGCCGCACCCCTTTGCCGAGGTAGCTCACCGTTTCATCGTTTCATCGTTTCAGCGCGGTGGCGGCGGCGCGCACGGCCTTGAGGATGTTCTGATAGCCGGTGCAACGGCAGAGGTTCGACGAGAGCACCCGCTTCAGCGCCTCGTCGTCGATGTCGGGGTTGTGCTCCAGCGCGCCGACCGCGAGCATGAGGAAGCCGGGCGTGCAATAGCCGCATTGCAGACCGTGGTGGTCCCAGAAGGCTTGCTGCAACGGGTGCAGTCGGTCGCCGTCGGCGAGGCCCTCGACGGTGCGGATGGGCGCGCCCTCGAATTGCACCGCGAAGCCGAGGCAGGCGCGCAGCGGCTGGTCGTCGACCAGCACCGTACAGGCGCCGCAGACACCGTGCTCGCAGCCCAGATGCGTGCCGGTCAAGCCGCAGTCGTCGCGCAAGGCGTCGGCCAGCGTGCGCCGCGGCTCGACCTTGATCGGATATTGCTCGCCATTCACCGTCAGGACGATTTCGACCTTGGTCATTGTGAATTCCTTCAGGCGCGCTCGCGCAGCAGGGCGCGAATTCGTTGCGGCGTGATCGGCATTTCGAAGACGCCGACGCCGAACGGCTGGAGCGCGTCCGAGACCGCGTTGAGCACCGCCGCCGGGGCGCCGATCGCGCCGCCTTCGCCGACGCCCTTGGCCCGCGTGAGCGAGGCGTCCGAGGTCGTTTCGAGATGCAGAATCTCGATCTCGGGCAATTCCGCCGCCGTCGGTACCAGGTAGTCCATCAGCAAGGTGGTGAGCAGATTGCCGTCCTCGTCATAGACGATCTCCTCGAACAGCGCGTTGGCGATGCCTTGCGCGACGCCGCCCTGGATCTGGCCGTCGACGATCATCGGATTGATCAGCCGCCCGGCGTCTTCGACGACCAGAAAGCGCTCGAGGTCGACCTGCCCGGTCTCGGGGTCGACTTGCACGATGGCGACATGACAGGCGTTGGAGTAGGTGCCGAGCGGATCGTAGGTCGCGCGCGCCGTTAGCGCCGGCTCGTCGGCCTCGGCGAACTGGTGGCTCTGGTGGTAGGCCGCTCGGGCCAGCGCGCTCAGCGCGATGCCGGTGTCGCCGTCGCGGACCGTCGCGCGCCCGCCTGCGATGACGATTTGCGCGGCCTTCGCCTGCAAAAGATGCGCCGCCGCCGTGGTCAGCTTGGCATTGAGTTTTTCCGCCGCGAGCTTCGCGGCGCCGCCGCAAATCACGATCGAGCGGCTGGCGAACGTGCCCCAACCGTAAGGCGTGCGATCGGTATCGCCGTGAATGACGCGGATATGCGCGGGCTCCACGCCAAGCTCGTCGGCGATGATTTGCGCCAGGCTGGTTTCCAAGCCCTGACCGTGCGGCGAGGCGCCGATCCGGGCCTCGACAAAGCCGGATGGATCCATGGCGATCTCGACCGTCTCGTAGCCGGGCGTGATGTCCATGGCGCGCGCCGCGAAGGCCGGCGTGCCGTAGCCGCTGCGCTCGCAAAAGACGGAAAAGCCGATGCCGAGATAACGCCCGTCGTTGCGCGCCGCGCCCTGGCGCTCGCGAAACCCGGCGAGATCGATCGCCTGTTCGGCCATCTCCATCGCCTGGCGGTAGGAGCCCTCGTCATATTCCAGCCCGCTCGCCGATTTGTAGGGAAAGCTGTCGATCAGGTTGCGCCGGCGCATCTCGACCGGCTCCACGCCGAAGCGCGCGGCCGCGCAATCCATGAGCCGTTCGAGCGCGAGCGTGATCACCGGGCGGGAGACGCCGCGATAGGGCGCCATCGGGCAGGTGTTGGTCGTGACGCCGCGGGCGCGCACCGCGTATTCCTGAAAGTCATACGGCCCCGGCAATTCCGCCA
>JAUVWK010000129.1 GCA_030604165.1 Alphaproteobacteria bacterium
GGCCCGCGCAGCGGCATCGGCGAGCTGATCCTGCCCGCCAACGAGCCCGGCTCGTCGATCATGCCGGGCAAGGTCAACCCGACCCAGGCGGAGGCCCTGACCATGGTCTGCACCCAAGTCATGGGCAACCACGTGACCATCACCGTCGCGGGCGCGAGCGGGCATTTCGAACTCAACGTGTTCAAGCCGGTGCTGATCTACAATTTGCTGCAATCGGCGCAATTGCTGGCCGACAGCGCACGCAGCTTCGCCGACAATTGCGTCTCGGGGATCGAGCCGAACGCCGAGCGGATCGCTCGAAATCTGCAGGATTCGCTGATGCTCGTCACCGCGCTCAACCCGCATATCGGCTACGACAACGCGGCGAAGGTGGCGAAAAAGGCCCACGCCGAGGGCACGACGCTGAAGCAGGCCGCGCTCGCGCTGGACCTGGTCACGGCAGAGCAGTTCGATGCCTGGGTCGAGCCGCGCGACATGACCGGGCCGTCGTCCTAGCGCCCTTTTGCATGGCGGGTGAAATCGAGAAGCACTCGGTGGTCATCGACGGTCACAAGACCTCGGTCTCGCTCGAGCCCGCCTTTTGGCAGGGCCTGTGCGAGATCGCGGCCGACCGCGGCTGCACCGTGAGTGAGCTGGTGGCCGAGCTGGACAAGGCGCGCACGGGCAATCTGTCGAGCGCGATCAGGCTGTTCGTGCTGGAAGAGACCCGCGCGCGGGGCGCCGCCGTTCAATCTTGAAACGATTTAGTTGATCACCTTCTCGAGCAGGTCCCGCAAGAGATCTTCGGGCTCGAGCCGCCGCTCCTCCCGTGGCGGCGGCGGCGCGGCTTGCGGCGCGGTTGCTTCCGGCGCCGGCGGGGCGGCGTCATCGGCCCGGGGCTCGTCCGGATCGCCGAACAGGCCCCGCAACAACGTATCGGTGACCGTGCCGGGCTCGCCCTTCGCGCCCTTGCGCAGCTTCGGCAGGAGCACCTTTTGCGCCACGGACGTGGCCAGACGTTCGGCCATGTAGGCCTGCATTTTCTCGAGTAGAAACTCGCGGCGCGGCGCGTCGATCGGCCCGCTGAGGCGCACGCCGATGGGCGGCGCCTCGGCATGCTCGGTCAGCCGGAACAGCGCCCGAAGGTCGAGCCGCCAGCCCGGCAGGTCCGCCGTGCCGCGAACCGTGCCCTCGCCGCGATCGACCAGGATTCTGAGATCGTCGGTGCTGGCCAGGCCGTTTTTCACGTTAATCGTGCCGTCGAGAGAGTCGAGCCGCGTCGCGCCGCCCGAGAGACCGGACCGCGCCAGCGCCAGGAAATCCTCGATCCGGCTCAAATCGTCGAGTTGCGCACTGACCGCGGGCAGGTCGACGCCCTGCACGCTACCGTCTTGCGCGCTTAAGCGGGCGTCGCCGCTGAGCGCCGAGATCAAGTCGTACTCGCTCCTGCCCTCGGTGGCGAAGCGGCCGTCGATGCTGGCCCGTCCGGTCACCGCTTCGACGTCCGCGGCTTGGCGGAGTGCGGCGGCAAGGTCGAAATCGGTCAGGTTGAACGCCAGAATCGCGGTGGCGACACCGGCTTCCACCACCCTGCCCTCGGCCTCGATCTGGCCGTCGAAGATGCGGCCGCGCAGCGTGTGAATGTCGAGCGTGCCGTCGTGCAGCGTTAGGCCCAAGGCCGCCCCGTCGACGCGATAGCCCCCGGCGACAAGGGCGTCGGCCTTGAGCGTGAAGTCGCCGTCCAGCGCGCGCAACACGGCCAGGTCGATCGGCTTGGTCGACCAGCGGCCGACCGGCGCCTCGGCGCCCGATCGACTCGCCTCGCCGCCGCCGGTGCCCGTGCCCCCGCCGTCGGTCGACTGAGCGCTCCGTGCCTGGCCGGCGGCGGCCGCACCGCCCAGGAACAGATCGGCGTCGAGAAGTCCGGCCTCGAGATCCGCCTTGATGTAGGGGATCGGTCGATCGAACCGTAGCGTCAGCGCGCCGCCAACGCTGGTCTCCCCGATCGACAGGTTGAACTCCGAGACCTTGGCCTCGACCGCGTCGCCCCTGAGCCGATCCTTGACGCGGACGGCGCCGACGTCGGCGCGCGGCGACGACGTGCCGGTGAGCAGCTCGGCCAATTCGCCGAAATCGGGATTGGCCAGATCGAGGCTCAGGTCGTAGCCCAGATGCGCGGCGAGATTGTGGATCTCGCCGGCGAGCTGCAAGGTCGAGCCGCCGACGTCGGCGCCAAAGTTGAGCCTCAGCGCATCGAAGGTGCCGTCTAACCCGCCGTCCACGACCAAGGGGCCGAGCCGCCGCACGGTGGCGGACGGCGCCAGATCGGCGACTCGCAAGAGCGCCGCCGTATCGGGAGCCTCGAGGCGAAGCCCGAGATTGAGCCGTGGCTCCTCCAACAACGCGGCAACGTTGCCCAGCACGGAAAGGTTCGCCCGCGCGGTCTTCAGGTCCGCGCTTAGAGCCATCGCATCGACATCGCCGTCGAGGCTACCCTTCAACGTCACTTGGCCCAGATCCTCGGCGCGAAATACCGGGCCCAAACCGCTGACCCGCAACAAGCCGAACAACGACTTCGCCTCGCCTTCGAAGCTCAGTTTGATCGACGGCTTGGCGGCGAAATTGCCGGCCTCGCCGCGCAGCGCCAAACGCGCGCCGGCCGCATCGGCGACATCGAAGCGGCGTAGAGTCAAGGTCCCCTGTCGCAAATCGCCATCCACGGCAAGCCCCTTGAAGCGCACGCCGCCCAAGGTGAGACTGTCGACGGCAAGCCGCAAATTCGCATCGAATGTATCGAGCGTCGCGAGCGCATCCGATTCGAGGACTAGGGCCCCCGCGGCGCCGCTATCATCCTCACTGGCGCCCTCTTCGGCGCCCTCTTCGGCCCCCGCCACTTTGCCGGCCGCGTCGGCCCGATCCGACGCGCTCTTGCCCAGATAGGCGTCGGCATTGAGCCGATCGATCTTGAGGTCGGCGTCGATCGTCGTGCGTGCGCCCGGAACGAGTGAGGCCCCGCCGGTGATGCGCGAAGCGTCGAGCCGGGCGTCGAGATTGGCGACCCTAACGCGGCTGTCATCCGCCACCACCTCGCCGACCAGGCTGAAGCGGCGCAGACGATCCGCCGGCACGTCGGCGACATCGACTCCGAGCCATGCCAGCACCGAACGCAGGTCGTCGGCGACCATCTCCACTTGACCATCGAACGCGGCGCCGTCGTCGCCAGGAGTAAGCTGTCCGAAGACCGCCATATCGGCGCCGCCCGGCAGCAGCGCCGAGGCTTGCTGAACGGTGATGACGCCGTCATCAAGCGCAAGGATGACTTGCGCGCGGCGCACAACGCCTTTGCGGTAGCGCACGGTCTCGGCGGTCAGATCGAGCGAGGCCGAGATGTCGTCGGGCAGCCCCGCCAATAGAGCGGCGATGGGCTCTTCCTCATCTTCGTCGTCCGCCGCCGCGGGCTCGACCTGGGCGCTGTCGGCGTCCGAGGGGGCCGCGCCGGTGCCCGTCGCCGCTTCGCTCTCGGTCACCCCCGTCGTGGCCAACAGGTCGTCGAGATCGACCCGGTTGAGCACGAGCTTGGCGTCGAGCTGAGGTGTTTCGCCCAGACCCACCGTGATTTCACCCCCCGCCTGCATCTCGCCAAGACGCACTTGCAGGTCGCTGACATAGAGACCCGACTCGGCGCCGGAGAGCGCCCCCTTCAGCACGAATGGCTGCCCTAATATCGCGCCGTTGGAGGCTGCCGCGTCGACCTCGAACACGGCAAGCGCGGCGGCGAGGTCATTGCCTTCGAGGCGCACCGAACCGCTTAGCTTGGGCTCTGTCTGAAGGTCTCGCACGGCGCCGTCGAATTTGGCCGTGGTAAGGCCGTCGTCCAAATCGACCTCGAGGCTCACCGGGGTCGGGCCCTCGTCGCTCACGCTTCCCGTCGCGACGCGAAACGAGAGCGGCAAGTCGCGCAGCTCCATACTGCCCTCGGCGCGGAACGGACCCTCGAGGGTCTTGGCCGAGAGCGTGGCGTCGAACCGCTGCAAATGCTCGATCCGGCCCGATGCGGTGTCGCGCAAAATGATGGTGCCGTTGCGGATCGACAGCGAATCCAGGCGCACCTCGCGCGCCTCCGTTTCGTCGTCCGCGCCGGGCTCGCCGCTCGCTTCGCCCAGATCGGCCGCCGCGTCCTCAGCCGCGCGGGGCTCGAACGCCCAATTCACGCGGCCGTCCGCCAAGCGCTCGAGCTCGATCACCGGGTCGATCAGCTTCAGACTGGTGATCTGAATTTCACCGCTCAACAGCGGGCCGAGCGCTAGATTCAGATTGAGCGCCTTGAGGCGCGCCATGTCGGAGGAGGCGGCGCCGGGAACGTTGGCGAGCCGCACGTCCGCGATCGACAGCCTGGGCGAAGGCAACAAGGCAACCTGCACGTCGCCATCGATCCACAGCTTGCGTCCGGTCAGCGCCTCGATGCGCTCCGTCACGTCGGGCTTGTAGCGGTCCCAATCGACGAGCATCGGCGCGACCAGCGCCGCCACGACGACCAGGACCACGAAGGCGAGAAACCCGTAAAGGATCTTCATGCGCCGACGAACCGATTGCGCCGCGCCCCTGACGGCAGAGCAAGGGGCCGGACCGGAGCACCCGCGTGACAGCGGTTAACAGCTGAATTCATTTAAGCTAGGCTAGGGTTATCGGACTGATTGGCTGAAGGAACAGGCACTGGTACCCGGTCAGTCCCCACGCCATGGGCTGCAACGATTGAAGCTGCAATGATTGAAAAGGCCTTGGGTCATGGGTGAGGTCATCAATCTCAACCAGTATCGCAAGAAACTCGAAAAAGCAAAGAGCGGCCAGCGTGCCAGCGAAAATCGGCAGCAAGCCGGCCGCTCGAAAAGGGAACGGCTAGTACCAAGGAGCGGTAACAATGGCTCGCTTGGCCGCGATCGGCCCTGTTTGCCGTGGAGCAATCGGCCCTAACGATCGACGCGCCACTCTCGCTACACACCGACTCGGTGCGCCCGGAGTGGATCGACTATAACGGCCACATGAACGTGGCCTACTACGTTCTGCTCGTCGATCGGGCGATGGACGGGTTCTTGGATTTCGTTGGCTTGGGCCACGACTACGTAAAGGCGGAAAACAAATCGCTCTTCGCCGTCGACTCCCGCATCGCCTATTTGCGCGAACTAACCGTCGGCACCCCGGTGCGTTGCAAGACCCAACTCTTCGGCTACGACGCCAAGCGCTACCATGTCGGCCATTATGTCGAGCACGCCGACGAAGGCTGGACCGCCGCCGTCACCGAATGGATCGGGCTTCATGTCGATCTGGCGACCCGGCGCTCCACGCCATTGCCGAACAAGGCGTTGGCGGTGTTACAGGACGTCATGGCCGCGCACGCCTCGCTGCCCAGGCCCGAGGCGCTCGGGCGGCCACTCAGCCTAGCCCGCGCCGACAACTAAGGGCGAATTTGCGCCTTATTAGTCGCGCCCGCACCGAGATTCGGCTTTGCGTCGGACGAGCATCGGGTTAAACCTAAGTGGTGATTGAAAAAAGCACTCGGTGGCCCAGCGTAACTCTGGGCGTGCTGGTGGTCGCGGCGCTGATGGTGCTGGCGCCGGCCGTGCGCGCGGCCTGCACCGATGCGCCGGGACCCGGCGTGAACTGGCAACGCTGCTACGTCGACAATCGCGATTTGCGCGAGCTGAACCTCGCCAACGCCACACTGCGCGATGCCTTCTTGGCGCGCTCCGATCTTTCGTCCAGCGACCTGAGCGCTATCGACGGCCGGCGCGCCAAGTTCGTCGAGGCCACGCTGGTGGAGACCGTGTTCGACAAGGCGCGGCTGCTCGGCGCCGACTTCACCAAGGCCGACCTCACCGGAGCCTCGTTCCGCGATGCCGATTTGCGTCGCGCGCGTTTCTTCCGCGCCGTGCTGCGGGGCGCCGATTTCACCGGCGCCCGCCTTGAGGGGGCGGACCTTTTGAAGGCGGATCTGAGCGCGGCGACCTGGATCGACGGCGTTACCGTCTGTCCGGAAGGCTCCATCGGGCAATGCTACTAGCGCATTTTCAGTTCGCACGGCACCGGCCCACATTGCGCGGGCGGCGCGCCAACTGAAGCGGCGAGGGGCGACCATGGCGCCGCGCGCCCACCGGTCGGGTCCCGTCGCAGAGCGGCTTAGGCGCTTTCTGCGCAACGAACAGGTCATCCTGTCCGCGCTGGCGGCGTTGATCGGCACCATCTCGGCTTACGGCGCCATCGGCTTTCGCCAATTGATCGGCACGGTTCAGCTCGGCGCTTTCGGCACGGCGAGCGAGCGCCTGGTGAGCTTCGTCGAAGCGCTGCCTTGGTGGCAGGTGGTGCTGGCGCCGGCGCTCGGCGGGCTCGTCGTCGGCCTCTTCATTCACTTTTTGCAAACCGCGCGCCGACCCCACGGCGTCGCCGACGTGATCGCCGCGAGCGCCCTGCATGCCGGCCGCATGCCGCTCAAGGATGGCCTCGTCGCCGCGGCGGCAAGCGTGCTGTCGATCGGCGCCGGCGCCTCGGTGGGCCGCGAGGGGCCGGTGGTGCATCTCGGCGCCAGCTTGGCCAGCTGGCTCGCCCAGCGTCTGCGGCTTCGCCGCTCGCTCTCGCTGACCTTGCTCGGCTGCGGCGTGGCGGCGGCGGTCGCGGCCTCGTTCAACGCGCCCATCGCCGGCGCCTTCTTCGCCCTCGAAGTGGTGATCGGCCACTATGCGCTCAGCGCCTTCGCCCCGGTGGTGATCGCCGCCGTGGTCGGCACCATCGTCGCCCGCGTGCATCTTGGCGATTTTCCCGCCTTTATCGTGGTCGAGCACAAAATCGTCTCCTTTCTCGAGGTCCCCGCCTTCATCGTCCTCGGGCTGGTCAGCGCGGCGGTCGCGATCGCCTTCATCAAGGGCATTCTCCTGACCCAGGCCGGCTGGGAGCGCACGCCCGTGCCGCGCTGGCTGCGGCCGATGATCGGCGGCCTGGCCGTGGGTGCGATCGCCCTGGTTCTGCCCGAGGTGCTCGGCGTCGGTTACGAGGCGACCGATCGCGCGCTCCAGGAAACCCTGCCGCTCTGGCTCCTGCTCGCGTTGGTCGCGGCCAAGCTGGCGGCGACCTCGATCTCGCTCGGCTCCGGCTTCGCCGGCGGCGTATTCAGCCCCTCGCTTTTTGTCGGCGCCATGGCCGGCGGCGCCTTCGGCCTGATCGTCGCCGCGCTTCTGCCCACGGTCTCGTCCCAAGGGGTCTATGCCATCGCCGGCATGGGCGCCGTGGCGGGCGCCGTGCTCGGCGCGCCGATCTCCACCATCCTGATGGTGTTCGAGCTCACCGGCGACTACGCCGTGACCATCGTGGTCATGGTCACGGTCGCGGTCGCCGCCGTGGTGACGCGCCAACTGGTCGGCGTCTCCTTCTTTCA
>JAUVWK010000381.1 GCA_030604165.1 Alphaproteobacteria bacterium
GCCGCAACGTCCAACCGCTTGCCGTCGCCGCCTGATCGGGCTCGAGCCAGAGGCCCTCCGCCGGCCCGGCGGGCACGTCAAACTCACCCAGTTGTGAAATTATGACCGTCATGTTCCACCCCCTCAAATTTGCTCCCGAAGACATTTTTCCGAAACGATCCGGAAAATCTTCACACCCGCGGCGATGGTAGCGCGAAACAAAGCGCCAATGAAAGCGCCCGTGCTATTTGCGCTGGCCGCGATCGGCATCGGCGTCACCGCTCGGGCGGATTCGGACACGCTCAAAGGGACGCGCAAGATCGAGCGCGAGGCGCACCCGACGGTCTCGTTCGACGATCTCATTCCGGCGCCCGGTCCGCCCGGTCGATATGCGCTTGGAAGGAAATATGAATTACCAGATATTCGGTGATGACTTTCGAATTCCACGTATTCGGGTCAGACGTGGCCACGTCGCGCTGGATTTCTCCAAGGCTGCTATTGACCAGTTCTGGAGTGACGTTGATCAGAAATACCCCGGACTGTCGGAGGCACGTGGCTGCTATATCTTCGCAGTGCGGGCAGGCAGAGGTGCCAGGCCGTGGTATGTCGGCCAGTCAAAGGGGCCGTTCAGGAAGGAGTGCTTTCAACCGCACAAGCAATCTCATTACGATCACGCATTCAACAGAATCGGAAGAGGCACCCCGATCCTGATTTTCGGATTAATAGGGACAGCCTGGAGAAAAATATCCACTGTCCCCGTTAACTCGACTCAATTTTGGATATAAGGCCGAAGCGCAAAGACAAACCCCAACCCCTTGCCAACAAATGGTGCCCGCGGCAGGACTCGAACCTGCAAGGCCTTGCGGCCAGCGGATTTTAAGTCCGCTGCGTATACCAATTCCGCCACGCGGGCTTGGGCGGGCTGCGCCACCCGGAATGGGCCACACGATAGGGTCCGCCCGCCCCCCGGCGCAAGCACCGATCGCCCGCCGCGGCCAAACCCGCTGCGGCCGATTGGGCGCATTAGTCGCCCGCGCGCTCGTCTGCCTCGGGGGCCTCGGGCGCCTCGGGCTCCACGCCGAGGGCGCGGATTTCGGCCACCAGCTCCTGGGCCGCGCGCTCGATCAGCGCCGCGTCGGTGCCGCGCAGCACCAGGCTGGTGCCGAAGCGGCCCTCGCGCATGAACGGATAGCTGCCGATCTCGAGCGCGGGGTAGCGCTCCTGCAGCGCGCCGAGCCGCTTGGCGATATCGCCCTCGGCCACGAAGGCCGCGATCGTGCGGGCCTGGACCTTGTCGCCGCAGGCCAGGCTCGGCGCGACGCTTTCAAACATCGCGCGCATCACCACCGGAATGCCGGCCATGACGAAGACGTTCTCCAGGCGAAAGCCCGGCGCCCGGCTCAGCGGATTGTCGATCAGCGTGGCGCCGTCCGGCGTTTCGGCCATGTGCAGCCGCGCCTCGTTGAGCTCGCGCCCGGTCTCGCGGTAGAAATCCTGCAAGATGCGCACGGCCTCCGGGTTGCGGATCAGCGGGCGGCCGAAGGCCTCGGCCACCGCGGCCGCCGTGATGTCGTCGTGGGTCGGCCCGATGCCGCCGGTCGTGAAGACATAATCGTAGCGCGCCCGGCACTCATTGACCGCGGCGACGATCGCCGCCGTCTCGTCCACCACCACCCGCGCCTCGCGCAGCCGGATGCCGAGCGCCGTGAGCTGGCGCGCGAGATAGTTGAGGTTCGCGTCCTTGGTGCGGCCCGAGAGAATCTCGTTGCCGATCAGCAGCACGGCGGCGCTGACAATGGCGGGCGGCTCGGCCATGCGGGCGGCGGCTCCTTCGGTTGCCGGACTCTGGGCGTTGCGAACCCCTGCGCGGCACGCATGATAGCGCAATTGCCGGGGCCGCGCGCCGGCTCTATGGCAGTTTCGGTTCCGACGGAAAATGCTCTATACCAGCGCCCATGGAATTTCCCGAACCGCTCCTTCGTGCCACGCTGGTCGAGCGTTACAAGCGCTTTCTGAGTGACCATCGGCTCGCCGACGGCGCCGCCGTCACCGCCCACTGCGCCAATCCAGGCGCCATGCTCGGCCTCACCGCGCCGGGCGCGGAGACCTGGCTGTCGCCGGCGCGCAAGCCCGGGCGCAAGCTGCCCTACAGCTGGGAAATGGTGCGCGCCGACGGCCACCTGGTCGGCATCAACACCCACCACCCCAACGGGCTGGCGGCGGAGGCCATCGAAGCGGGGCGGATCGAGGCGCTCGCGGGCTATGCGCGGATCCGCCGCGAGGTGCCCTATGGCGAGCGCTCGCGCATCGACCTGTTGCTCGAGGGCGAGGGCCGCCGGCCCTGCTATGTCGAGGTCAAGAACGTCCACTTCCGCCGCAACGGGCGCGCCGAGTTTCCCGATTCGGTGACGGCGCGGGGCACCAAGCACTTGCACGCGCTGAGCGCGGTCGCCGAGGCCGGCGGACGGGCGGTCATGCTGTACGTGGTGCAACGCGAGGATTGCGCCTCCCTCGGCCTCGCCGCGGATATCGACCCGACCTACGCGGAAGCCTTCGCGGCGGCCTGCCGGCGCGGCGTTGAAGCCCTATGTTATCGGTGTAGACTGAGCCCCGAGGGCATCTGGCTCGACCGCGCCCTGCCGATCGAGCGCCAGCCATGAGGACGAGCTTGATTTGGTTATGTTAAGGGTTTCGGGGCAAAGTGCGCCCCGCCGTCTCCGTAGGCCCCGGGGGCTCGGTGCCGAGCAAACTCCAACCGCGAACGATGGTTTGATGCGATGAAGTTCAAGCGGCGACAGCAACCCGCGCCTCCGTTCGCCAGCAGCCAGGGCGGCGCCAACCCGCACGAGCGCCGCGTCAAGATCCACACCGCCGAGGACGTGGCGGCGATGCGCCGCGCGGGCAAGCTCGCCGCCGAGCTGCTGGATTACATCACGCCCCATGTGGCGCCGGGCGTAACCACGAGCGAGCTCGACCGGCTTTGCGACGACTATACCATTGCCCATGGCGCGCGCTCGGCGCCGCTCGGTTATCGGGGCTTTCCGAAGTCGATCTGCACCTCGGTCAACCATGTGGTCTGCCACGGCATTCCGGGCGACAAACGGCTCGCGGACGGCGACATCGTGAACCTCGACGTCACGGTCATCCTCGACGATTGGCATGGCGATTCGAGCCGCATGTTCTTCGTCGGCGAGCCCGCGGCCAAGGCCCGCCGCCTGGTCGACGTGACCCATGAGGCCATGATGCGCGGCATCGCGGCGATCCGCCCGGGCGCCACGCTCGGCGACGTCGGCCACGCCATTCAAAGCTACGCCGAGAGCCAGCGCTGTTCGGTGGTGCGCGATTTCTGCGGCCACGGCCTGGGCCGCGTTTTCCACGACGCGCCCAACGTGCTGCATTACGGCGAGCCCGGCACCGGGCTGACCCTGGCCGAGGGCATGTTCTTCACCGTCGAGCCGATGATCAACCAGGGACGCGCGGAAACCCGCCTGCTGGGCGACGGCTGGACCGCCATCACCAAGGACCGCAAGCTCTCCGCCCAGTGGGAGCACACCGTACTGGTCACCGCCGACGGCTACGAGGTCCTGACCCTGCGCCGCGACGACACCC
>JAUVWK010000026.1 GCA_030604165.1 Alphaproteobacteria bacterium
AGATACTCGATCTCGTGCTTGACGTCGGCCCAGCCCCGACGCTCGCGCTTCATGGCCTTGGCCGAGCAGCCGAGGTGGAGCATGAGGTGCCAGCCAGCATCGTCGAACATGGCCATGTAGTGCCGTGTCGTCAGGTGCCCCATGGCATCGCACAGCCAGGGATAGACGACGCCGCGATAGGTTTCCCTTAGCCTGGTGTCCGGCATCACCGTTGCTCCTTGGTATTTGGAGCAGCATGTTACGTTTATTTCCATGCCAGACCACGCTTCTTCGCCGCCTGCCGCCATGAGACGGCAGACCGCGACGGCCCGATCAGGCCTCTTCGGCGAGGTTTGTAGGGTGGTTGCGCGTGCTAACGGTGCGTGTCTGTCTTGACCAGCGCGTACTGATCGGTGGCAAACCGCGCGGCCTGGGTGCGGTTCGCGACCCCGAGGGTTCTCAGGATGGCCGAGACGTGCAGTCGCACCGTGTGCTTGGAGAGCCCCAGCCCGTCGGCGATCTGAACATTGGTCTTGCCCTGCGCGAGCTCGCCCAGGATGCCGCGCTGGCGCTGGGTCAGCCGGCGAATGCGGTCGCGCGAGCGCTCCGGCGTCGCGGCCTCGGGCCGCTCCGCGAAGGGCCCGTCTTGCGGCGCCATCAATAATCCTCGCGGCAACCAGATTTCGCCGGCCAGAACGCGGCGCAGCCCGCGCAAAGTCTCCTCCGGCCCCGCGCTCTTGGGGATATAGCCCATCGCGCCACGCTCGATGGTGCGCAAAATATCCCGGCTGTTGTCGAGCGTGGACAGGATCACAAGCAGCGCCTCCGGGGCGCATTCGTGAAAGGCCTCGATGCCGGCGAAGGGGTCTCGATCGGGCATCAGCGGGTCGAGCACCACGAGATCGAAGCGTGGGCAGCCGCCGGCATGTTCGAGCGCTTCCCCGAAACTGGCGGCCTCCACCACGGAAGCGTGATCGTCGAGTTCGGCAAGCAAAGGTGCCAGTCCTGCTCTACAGGCCCAATTGCTGTCGGCAATCAATATCCGCATCGCGTTTCACCCCACATCACCCCTGCGCGGATTAAAATGCAACGCAGTTACATCCTATAATTGCCGCTCCAAAGATGCAAGCCGGACCAAGACGATTGCTCTAGTATCCTTGTGCTATACAGGAATATAGCCCCATTTTCGGATAAGGCGTACTATGAATATGATAATAGTTATGAATAAACAGAATTTTCTATTTTATCGTGATTTACGTGTTAACCTTATTTGAAGGATTTTGTCTTACATTCTGATCGTTCGACTAAAGCACTCGAAAGTCTCCAAGAGGTAGATTCTTGCCAACCCTTCGCCGCATGGCCTCTCTTGAATGCCAAATTCGCCCGGCGGTTCGCGCCGATGGCGATGTCTGGCGAGGCCGGCAAATAGCGCGAGCGTTCGAAACCGTCGCCGCAACCAGCTCAGATCGAGGGCCGGCAGACAAAGCGGTGCGAGAGGCCGGCGCCGCCGCCAACCAGGTGAAATCCGCCGCCGGCGACTTGGTGCGCCAATCCAATGCGTTGACGGGCGAGGTCGAGAAATTCCTCATGGAGGTGCGGGCCAAGTAGGCGCGATCGGGTTCGGGCGGGCGTGTTGGTCTCGCGCCAAGGGTCGACTACCCCCGTGATCGACCCGGTCGGCGCGAGCGCCAAGGGGGCGGATGGGACCACAATGCGTGGTCTCCCGGCATCGGTTCCATCCGCCGCTCGCCCCGCCGCCGAACCTGAAGTTCGGAGGGTCGCTCCTCGCAATGCGAAGATTTGGCCGAGGATCGGAGTCAATGCACCATGGCTGAGTCGCAGATGCATCCCCGTCTGAAGGCGGTCTTTCAGGAAAGCCTGGCGCGGCGGCGCGCGCGCCTGTTGCGCGAGCGCGACGAGGCGATCGTCAAGCTCGAAAAGGCGGTGTCGATCTTGCGCTCCTGCGCCTTCGCCGCGGACCAGCGCGACCGCGGGCTCGAGACCTACCGCAAGGCGATCGCCGCGCTCCGGGCGCTCAATCCCGAAGTGCCGCCCGACAAGCGGAAGATGAGCGCCCTGATCGGCGAGCTGGAAACGGTGAGCGACGAACTGCTCCGGGCCGCGTGCCCGGTCCGCACCGGCAAGCGGCGCTAACGGGCGGCGTGGCCCCTCTCCCCTCTCATCAGCCTTTGAGCGAGTTCAGATAATCGACGCAGGTGTCCACCGCTTCGACGTCGGCATATTTGGCGTCGAGGTCAAAGAGATTCCAGGCCACCGCGCCGGGCACCCGATCGCCGATGCACTCGCGCACCGCGATGGTGCGGAAGCCCTCGTGCATGCTGTCGCAGGCGGTGGTGCGCACGCAGGCGGTGGCGGTGACGCCGGTGACCAGCGTGGTGTCGACGCCGGCGGCGCGCAGATATTCGGCGAGCCCGGTGCGGTGAAAGCCGCTGGTGCCCTTCTTGACGAACAGCTTTTCGCCCGCGCTCGGCGCGATGCGGGAATCGATCGCCCAGAGCGCCTCGTCCGCCTCGTCTAAGATCTCGACCGGCATCTTGCAATGCCACAGCCCCATGTCGGTGTGCGGATCGTCGCGCCGGGTGTTGCGGTAATAGGTGGTGATAAAAACCACGAGATGGCCATTGGCCCGGCAGGCTTCGAGCAGGCGCTGCACGCCGGGGATGATCCGCTCGTCCATGCCCTCGCAGGTGAAGGGGTTGCCCGGCCGCGTCCAGGCGTTGGCCAGATCTACATTGATCAACGCCGGCTTCTTGCCGAAGCCGACGCGCCGTTGGAAGCCGCGCTCTTGATAACGGCGGGTGCTTTCCGCGAAGGCCTGGGCCAGCGCGTCGTCGAGATCCACAACCATGGTTCCGTCTCCCAATCGCCGAGGTTGGTTGCCGGCTCACAGCTTATACCAAGGCGCGGTGCTTAACCCGGGCGGCGGAAGCCGCTATGGTCCAGGCGCGGCCGAATTGTTCAGGGAGGCCACGCAGCATGTCGGGAGCGACGCCGGAGTTCGATCCGGTCAAATACAAGGCGGCGACGCGCGAACAGTGGGACGCCGCGGCCAAGGGCTGGAACGAGTGGAGTCCGGTGTTGCGGGCATGGCTCGGCCCGGTCACCGAACGCATGCTGGATCTGGCGGGTGTCGCCGCCGGCAGCCGCGTGCTCGATATCGCCGCCGGCGCCGGCGATCAGACCCAGCACGCCGCCGCGCGGGTCGGCGCGGACGGCCGGGTGCTGGCGACCGACCTCTCGCCCGGTATCCTCGCCTTCGCCGCGGAGAACGCGCGCCAGGCCGGCTATGGCAATGTCGAAACCGCGGTGATGGATGGCGAGGCGCTGGAGGTTCCGGCGGCGAGTTTCGATGCGGTGATCTGCCGGCTCGGTCTGATGTTCTTTCCCGACCTGCCCACGGCGCTGAGCGGTATGGGGCGCGCGCTCAAGCCGGGCGGCCGGCTCGCGGCAATCGTGTTTTCGGCGCCCGAGAAAAATCGCGGGCTCGCCATTCCCTTCGCCATCGGCTGCAAGCACGCCGGCGTATCGCCGCCGGGGCCGGGGAAGCCGGGATTGTTCAAGCTGAGCGACCCCGCCGTGATCGAGGAGAGCTTCGCGGCGGCGGGGTTTCGAAACATTCAAATCGAGACCGTCTCGTTATCCTTCAAGCTCGCCTCGCTGGCGGAGTATCTGCGGTTCATGAAAGACTCCGCCGGGCCGCTGCGGGCCATGATCGACGGCCTCGATCCGGCGGCGCGGGACGCCGCCTGGGGCGAGATCGAGGCCGAGATGGGGCAGTTCGAAAGCGATGGCGGCTTCGCGCTGCCGTCCGAGCTCCTGCTCGCCGCCGCCGCGACGTAACCGCGCGGCGAAGCCTGCGAACGCCCGCTTGTCGTCAAGTCTAGGAGGCAGAGCCATGAGCGGTTTCAAATATTCTTACAACGCGATCGTTTTCACCGGCGAGGATTTCGTCACCCAGGTTCGCAGGTTGTCGGGCTTCGGCTATGACGCGATCGAGCTGGTGGGCGAGCCGGATTGGTACGATCTCGCCGAGGTGCGCCAAGTGACCGGGGACTTCGGGCTAAAGGTCAGTTCGATCTGCTCGATGTACACGACGGAGAGGGATCTGTGCCATCCGGATGGCGCGCGGCGACAAGGCGCGGTCGATTACTGCCGGCGTATCGCGGATATGGCGGCCGACGTCGGCGCGCCACTCATGATCGCGGCGCCGTCGGTGTGGAACAAGCTGACGCCGTTGGCGCCGCCCGACCAGGAACGAGAATGGGCCATCGAAAACCTGCAGACGGTCGGCGAGTACGCGGCATCGGTGGGGGTCGGCATTACCATCGAGCCGTGGAACCGCTACGAAACCTATTTCATCAATCGGCTCGATCAGGCGCTGGAGCTGTTGGCCGAGCTCGATTTGCCGAACGCGGGCGTGCACGGCGACATGTTCCATATGGCCATCGAGGAAGCCGATATCGCCGCCGCCTACGCTCGCGCGGGACCGCACCTGACCCACACCCATATCGCCGATTCCAATCGTGCCGCTCCGGGCACCGGGCACACCGATTTCAAGCCGGTGCTCCAGTCGCTTCGCGATATCGGCTTCGACGGCTATCTGACAATGGAGTTGCTGCCGCCCACGGCCGATCCGTTCGGCTGGGTAAAGGATGGCAGGGCGGCGCACTTCAAGGATCCCTATGTGCGGCAATCGATCGAATATCTGAAGGCTCTCGAGGCGGAATTGACCTGACCTGTTCACGATCGTGTGGAATCGCTTGCGGCCGCGACTGCGGCCCGCCGGTTGCCCGGCGCGCCTGCGCAGGTGCGGACCGTAAGGTCCGCTGCCGTGAGCAAAAAGAGCTAGAGTGATTCCAGCCAAAGCGGAACCATTCTAGGGAGGTGCGAGATCATGGCGGAACCGAAGACATTGCTCGAGATGGCGGGCGCGGACACGGCGCCCAATGGGCTGCAAGACTCGGCGCTCGTGCTGATCGATTGCCAGATGGAATATGTCAGCGGCGGGCTGCCGCTGAGCGGCGTCAAGCCGGCGCTCGACGAGGCAGGGCGGGTTTTGCAACGGGCCCGGGACGCAGGCGCGCCCGTGATCCATATCATCCACCGCGGTGAGGCCGGCGGCGCCTTCGACCTCGAGGGTCCCGGCGGCGCCATCGCACCCGAGGTCGCGCCGCTCGAGGGCGAGCCGGTGATCGTCAAGGAGAAGCCCAACGCCTTCGCCGACACGGCGTTGCACGAGATGTTGCAGCAGAAGGGCGTGTCCAACCTCATCGTCGCCGGCTTCATGACCCATATGTGCCTCAGCTCGACCGCGCGCGCGGCCTTCGACCTCGGCTACCGCACCACGGTGGTGGGCGGCGCCGCGGCGA
Source organism: Alphaproteobacteria bacterium (assembly GCA_030604165.1). Taxonomy (GTDB): domain Bacteria; phylum Pseudomonadota; class Alphaproteobacteria; order UBA828; family UBA828; genus JAUVWK01. The sequence goes on from JAUVWK010000026.1 coordinate 5,370, forward strand.
CCCGCGACCTGCCCAAGCCGGGCGGCGGCGCGATCGACGCGCACACCCTGCACGACGCGGCACTCGCGGCGCTCGCCGATTATTTCGTCAGTGTCGTCGGCAAGGCGGATGATCTGCCTGCGTGAGACGACTGAAGGCGAACTCCCGGACAGCCTTGCCGGGGGCCTCGCGCGGCTGCCGGCCACGGGCGGCGCCTATCTATTGCTGGTCGACCTCCCCGCCCCGCTTGCCGTCGACCTGCCCGGGCGCCCGCCGGCCCGTCTGGCGCCCGGCCGCTATGCCTATTGCGGCAGCGCCTACGGCCCGGGGGGCTTGCGCGCGCGGATCGCCCGCCACCTGCGCCCCGCTAAGCGCGCCCACTGGCACATCGACCGCTTGACCGGCGCCGGGCGCGTCGTCGCGGTCTATGGCCTCCCGGGCGGGCGGGAATGTGCCTTGTTCGCCAGCCTGTTGGCCACGCCCGGCGCGCGCGTGCCGCTGAGGGGGTTCGGCAGCTCCGATTGCCGCACCTGCCCCGCTCATCTGGCGGCCGTGCCCCCAGCCTTCGACGCCCGCCGCATGGTCCTGTCTAGCGCCAGCTAGCGGTTACCGTTGGCAAGCTTCAGCGCGTCGGGGTGCGCCCGCAGGCGGGCCATGGCCACAACCCCGAGGAACGGCCCCAGCGCCAAGGGCGCGAAGGCGAAGCGCCAGCCCACGGCATCGACCAAAAGCGGGATCAGGTGAATGGTGGCCAGCGTCAGGGTGAAGCCGACGCAGGTCTGCGTGGTCAGCATGGTGCCGACATGGTCGCGCTCCGAGAGCTCGATCACGCAAGAGGAGAACTGCGCCGAATCCGCCACCACAGCGACCCCCCAGACGAGGCAAACCGCTAGCAGCAGCCACGGCTCGCCGCCGAACAGAAAGCCGACGGCGAGGGCGCAGCTGCCGCTTACCGCCATGGCGGCCATGGTCAAAGTGGTGCGCCCCAGCCGGTCGGCGAAGACGCCGCCGAGCAGGCAACCGACGGCGCCGGCGGCGACCACCGCGAAGGTGGCGAGGTTGGCATAGAGCTTGGGGTCCGGACCGGCGTCGCCGAAGCGGGCGGCGAAGCTTGCCTGGAGGAACAGCCCGATCCAGCCCCACATGGCGTAGAGCTCCCACATGTGGCCGAAATAGCCGAGATTGGCCAGCCGCAGCGGCTTGTTGGTCCAGGCCCGCAACATGGCGCCCGGGCGGAAGCGCGCGCCGGTGGCGTGCGCCGGCCCCAGGCCCACCAGGTTGATCAAGAGGCCCGCCACGGCCGCCATGATCGAGGCCGCGAGCAGGATGAAGCGCCAATCGACGCCACCCGCGGCGTTGAACAGATGCGGCGCCGCCGAGCCCAGGGTCAGCGCGCCCACCAAGAGGCCGACCAACAGCCCGGTGTCGCGCTTGGCCCAGGTGGCGGCCATCTTCATGCCGACCGGATAAAGCCCCGCCATGCAGGCGCCGGTGACGAAGCGCAGCGCGATCACCAGGACCGAGGTGGGCTCGACCAGCAGGATGGCGCCGTTGGCGGCGGCGGCGATCAGGGCCGAGGCCATGAAGAAACGCCGGGGATGCAGTCTGTCGGCGAGGCCGAGAAAGGCGCTGGTCAGCGTTCCCGCGACGAAACCGATGGCGACGCTGCTGGTCAAAAGCGCCGCGTGCCCGTCGCCCAGCGCATAGTCCGCCTTGAGCGCCGGGATCACGGCCGAGGCCGAAAACCAGAGCGCCAGCGCCATCACCTCGCAAAGCGCCAAGAGCCCGATCGAGGGCCACTTGGATCGCAATCCGCGACGCACCGACGGCGCGGCCGATGGCCGTGTCGCCATCCCTGTCGGTTCCCTTCCCTGCTCCTAGTACCAAGGAGCGGTAATAATGACCCATAGGGATCGTCCCTGCGGCCCGTCGGGTAGGAGGCAGACCGCAGGCGATGTCGAGACATCGTCAAGGCCTTCCGACGCCCGCCGACGGGTCGCAGGGGCGACCGAAACGGCGGCTTGCCAAGGCAATGGGGCGGCGTCGCGCACGGCTCCCGATGCTGCGGCATCGCACAGGGCCGACCGGGGCCGCACGCTCCTAGCCGAAAACCTTGGCAAGCCGTCCCTATGAGTCATTATTACCGCTCCTTGGTACTGGTCCTTGATGGACGAATTCGCCGCTCAGCCGGCGGCGCGGGTGATCAGCGCGACCACGGCGCCGCCCGGATCGGCGATAACGCAGAAGCGGCCGATGCCAGGGATATCTTGCGGGCCCATTTTCAGCGCGCCGCCCAAGCCCTCGACCTTGGCCGCCGCGTCGTCCACGTCCTCGACATCGATGTAGCTGATCCAATGCGGCGGCATGTTCGCCCCCTGCCCGTCTGCCATCTTGACCATGCCGCCGACGTCCTGCCCGCCCGCCTGGAACACCGTGTAAACGCCGGACGGCATCTCCATCTCGCGCGTCTCCCAACCGATCAGCGCGCGGAAGAAGCTTGTGCAGCGCTCCGGGTCGTCGGTAATCAGCTCGTTCCACATGAACGTACCGTGTCCAGCCATTAGTCCCTCCCGATCTTCGTGGCGCGCGTCGCGCGCGTTATGTTCGTGGCACGCGTCGCGGACACAAATCCAATCTAATAAGGTAACCGCTATCTGTTGGCGTGGTGTCCGCCGGCAAGCGGACCGACGGCGGCCCTGTTGCCTTGCGGCAACGGTAACGGCGCTTCCACGCGAAGCAACTAAAATATCGTTTTTGGCGACGCGGCGAGTCGTGGTAGTCGAACGGGCATGATTAACCTTCGAGTCGCGACCGCCAGCGATGCCGCCGGCATCGCCAGGGTCTATATCGACACTTGGCTCAGCGCCTATGCCGGCATCATTCCCGATCACATCCTGTTGGCGCTGTCTCACGATGGCGAGACGGCGACATGGCGGCGCTCGCTGGCCCGCACGGACGACGGCTCCGTCGTCATCGTTGCCGAAGACAGCGCCGAGGGCATTGTCGCCTTTGGCAGCGGCGCACGCGCGCGCGGCACGGACCTGCCTTACGAGGGCGAGGTACATACCCTATACGTCGTGCCGGACTTTCAGGGTCGGGGCGTGGGTCGACGGTTGCTGGGCTCGCTGTTTTCCGGGCTGGTTGCCATGGGCTACCGTTCGGCCCTGATCTGGGTCCTGGAGGAGAACCCGGCGCGCTTCTTCTATCAAGCCATGGGCGGCACGTGGATCGCCGTGCGCAACGAGCGGTTCCGGGGAACGAGCCTCCCGGAAATGGCCTTTGGCTGGCCCGATCTGAACACCGCCGTGGCGCCGATCGGACCCTACGCCGCCGGCTGAGTCAGGTCGAACCTCTTACCAGAGCGACGTCGCGGATTGCCGATAGTCCGGCAGCGTGTAGCCGCCATCGCGGAATAATGCGGCACAGGCGTCGGCCACGTCGGCATCGTACAGACGATCGCGACACTGATTGATCTCGGCGAGCGCGGCATCGATCCCCAAGGCCGCGCGATAGGGCCGGTGACTCGCCATCGCCTCGACCACATCGGCGACACCGATAATCCGTGCTTCCAACAGGATGGCGCCGCCTTTGAGGCCGCTCGGATAGCCCGAACCGTCGGAGCGCTCATGGTGCTGCCGCGCCATTTCGGCTACCGGCCACGGAAACTCGATATCCTTGAGGATTCTGTAGCCAATCGCGCTGTGCGCCTGCATCAGCTCGCGCTCCGCCTGGTTCAGCGCGCTCGGCCGCGCCAGCAGATCCGCCGGCACGCCCACCTTGCCGATATCATGGATCATCGCACCGAAGCGAAGGCCCTGGTTCTGGTCTTCGGAGAGCCCCATTTCCCGCCCGATCTCGGTGGCCAGATCGGCCACGCGGGTTTGATGCCCGGCCGTGTAGGGATCGCGCTCCTCGACCACTTGCGCCATCGCGCCCACGGTCTGGATCAAGGTGCGCCGTAGCTTTTCCGCGGTTTGCCGAAACCGATCGGCGGCCTCTTTGCGCTCGGTCACGTCGATCCACGAGCCGATGACAAAATCGGCGCCGCGGGAGCCGTTCGCCACCGCTTGCACCTTGTCGTGGACCCAGCGGTAGTGACCGTGATTGTGGCGCAGCCGGTATTCGTGATCGAGCCGCTTTCCCGCTCGAACGGTGGTAAAATTTTGCAGAACTTCATCTCTGTCGTCCGGGTGGACGCGTTCGATGAAATTGTTCCACTGGCCGACGACGCTTTTGACCGTCTCACCCAACAGGCGGGCGACATTCTGGCTCACCCATTCGGGCGCGACCTCGGCCCCGTCGCAACGCAGGACGTAGTGGGTGGCGGCGCTGGCCGCGAGAATATCCGCATATCGCGGCAGCCCTGCGGCGGCCCTCACATCACCGACATCCTCAACCGAGGCAATATGTGGTGCGGTCTTCATCGCAGCTCCGGCCCGCCGGTGGTTTTACGCCATACGGCTAATTTGTACCCTGGCGGCGCAACCATAACGATCCGTTTCTAATGAAGTGTTAAGGATTTGTGGGCCGCGGCGAGGCTCGTTTCACGCGCTGCTTAGTCTTGTGTCCGGTGGCAGCGAAGCGCATTCTCGCGTGGTCGCGGCGCGGCGGGCCTGGGCCGCCATGGCCGGAGACATAACGAGAACAGAGACCATCCGTGACCATCCTCTCGATCCAGTCGCATGTCGCCTACGGCTATGTCGGCAACAGCGCCGCCGTGCCGGTGCTGCAGCGCCTCGGTATCGAGGTCGTGCCGATCAACACGGTGCATTTCTCGAACCATACGGGCTACGAGACCGTGCGCGGCCACGTGCTCGCGCCCGAGACGCTCACCGAGATTGTCCGCGGCATCGAGGAGCGCGGCGCATTCGCCGACGTGACGGCGGTGCTGACCGGCTATCTGGGCGATGGCGCCACGGGCCGGGTGGTGCTCGACGCGCTGGCGCGGGTCAGGCGCGCGAGCCCGCGGGCGCTTTATGTCTGCGATCCGGTGATGGGCAACAAGAAGCGGGGATTCTATTTGCGCGAAGGCGTACCCGAGCTGTTGCGCGCCGAAATCGTGCCCCGCGCCGACATCTTGCTGCCAAACGCCTTCGAGCTGGCATTCCTCGCCGGACGCGAGATCGAGACTGCGGCCGATGCGCTGGCGGCGGCCGAGATCGTGCGCGCGATGGGCCCGAAGGTGGTCGTCGGCACCTCGCTGCCGGGCCCGCGCGACGCCGAGCTGTCGGTGCTGGCGTTGAGCGCGGCGGGCGCTTGGCAGGTGACCACGCCCAGGCTCGAGGTTTTGGCCGAAGGCGCGGGCGATTGCTTCGCCGCCATGTTTTTGGCCCACTATCTGGCGAGCGGAGCGGTGGAAGACGCCCTGGTCCGCGCGGTGAACGGTGTCCACGGCATCCTCGAGGCGACCCGCGACCAGGGCCGGCTCGAGCTCGCGCTTCTCGCCCCGCCCCGCCCCGACCAACGCTTTCAGGCCATCCGGCTGAAATAAGCGCCACGCCGTCGGCGCGCATATCCTTAAATAATGTCGGGTTTTTTACCGCTTGTTAGGACTCTGACCCCAAAATACAACCCATTGTTGACGTGACCCCTCCTCGACACATGTCTTGACCCGTTAGGCCCCGCCTCCGCGCGGGGCCTATTTTTGCGTCGGCGCGGTCAAGCGCCGGCTCACGATATTCATCGCATAAGACTGCGTTCCCAAGGCCTTACCGTCGTGATATCCATCGATCGTTAACGCCCGGGATGGTATGTCTTGCGACCAAGGGGACCACCCGCCGGCAGCCGGCAGCCGGCGGGCAGAGTTTTTTTCAATCGGGGGCCACGACTGCCGTGATCGAGTACGACCTTACGGGAATAAGCGTGGTCCTGGCCAACGCGCGGTCCGGCACGCGCGAGGTCTTGCGCGACTCGCTGCACAATATCGGCTTTCGGGGCATCGTCGAGGTCAGCCGGCTCGACCAGGTGCGCAGGACAGTCCGGAAGCTCGATCCCGATCTGCTGCTGCTCGTCGCCGACGGCCATGAGGACGAGATCAGCGAAATCATCGGCGACGTTCGCCACGGCCGCACCGGCTCAAATCCCTATGTGGTTATCTTCGTCCTGACGTGGCAACCCTATGAGGAGACCGTCAACCTCGCCATCTGGGCCGGCGCCGACGACATTTTGACCATGCCGCTATCGGTCACCATGCTGTCCGGCCGCATCGAAAACATGATCGACAACCGCAAGGAGTTCGTCGCGACCCCCGACTACCTTGGCCCCGATCGGCGCAATCGGAAGCGCCCCAAGGGCGACGCGCTGGGCACTGTCCGGGTGCCGAATAATTTGCGCTTCAAGACCACGGGCGATAGCGACGCCGCGAGCGACATGAGAGCGCTGCGGAAGGCGCAGGAAATCATGGCCGAGCACCGGCACCTGCGCCTCGTGGACCGCTTCGACGACATCGCCTCGGAGCTTGAAAAATGCGCCAAGGAACGGAGCGGCCGCGGGCTTCCGCAAGAGAACGTCGCCGAACTGGCGAAGCTGCTGGACGGTCTCACCGAAACCCTCGAATCCCGCGAGTTGCATAACGCCTCGGAGCTTTCGGCGTCGATGCGCAACTTGATGAACATCATCGCCCAGCCGGTCGCGCCGGCCGCCGGGATAATCGCCCTGCTCCGGGTGCACGGCCAGGCCGCCGCCGCCGTGTTGAGCGGCGCCGCCGGCGCACCGGATCTGATCATCGGCGCGCTGCAGCGGGCGACGACGATTATCGGCGATCATGGGGAACCGGCCTGATGGCGGTTTTGGCGCCGCCAGCCAATATCGGTCAGGGCGCGCCGACAGCGCCTTTGTCGTCGGCTTGCGCGGCGCCGTCATGGTCTGTGCGGCAGCGCCCGATAACGTCGCATAGTTGGGTCATGTCGAAAGGCTTCGACAGATAGTCGGTCATGCCCGCGGCCAAATATTCCTCGCGGTCGCCGGAGAGGGCGTTGGCGGTCATCGCGACGATCGGCACCTCGGCCGCGCCGTTGGACAGGGCGCGGATGCGCCTGGTGGCCTCGACCCCATCCATTTCGGGCATTTGAATGTCCATCAAAACGACATCGTAGGGTAGCCTGCCGACGGCCTCGACCGCTTCGGAGCCGTTGGCGACCACATCCACCCGGTGGCCGGCTTTCTCCAGCATGGCGACCGCCAGCCGCTGATTGAGCTGGTTGTCCTCCGCGAGCAGGATGCGCAGGCGCCGCGCGGCGGGGATGGGAGACGCGGCGGAGTCGGCGGACCTGGCGATGCGCCGTGGCGCCGCGCAAAGTTGCAGCGGGACCGTGAACCAGAACGTGCTGCCCTTGCCCGGCGTGCTCTCGACGCCGATGAAACCGCCCATCAGGGTGACGAGGTCCCGGCAAATGGCCAGGCCCAGACCTGTGCCCTCGTAGCGGCGCGCGGCGGAGGAATCGGCCTGTGTGAAACGACCGAAAAGGTCCTTCTGTAGCGCCGGCTCGATACCGATTCCGGTGTCCGACACGGCAAAGCGGACAATGTGATGCCCGCTGCTTTCGCCGTCGAGGGCGGCGCCAACGGTGAGCTGCCCGGCTTCCGTGAATTTGGCGGCATTGCCGAGCAAGTTGAACAGAATTTGGCGCAGGCGGCCCGCGTCGCCAAGGAAATAGGACGGCAAATCGGCTACGACGTCGATGGCGATGTCGTTCCGACGGGCCTTCGCCTGGGGCTCGAGCAGGCTCACAACGCCTTGAATTAGCTCGATAAGATGAAAATTCTCGCTCTCGAGCTCGAGCTTGCCGGCCTCGAGCTTCGAGACATCGAGAATATCGTTGACGATGCCGAGCAGAGCCTCGGCGGATTCCTTTATGTCGTCGGCGAAGTTTCGCTGCTCGTCATCGAGCTCGGTATCGAGCAGCAAACCGGCCATGCCGAGCACGCCATTCATGGGTGTGCGAATCTCGTGGCTCATGGTCGCCAGGAACTCGGATTTGGCCCGGCTCGCCGCATCGGCTTGCTCCTTCGCCGCGAGCAGCTCGTTTTGCGCCCGTTTGAGCTCACTGATATCGGTGTGCGTGCCCGTGGCGCGAACCGCCTCGCCCGACCGGCGGCGTTCCGTCACCTTGCCGCGGGCGAGCACCCAGAGCCACTCGCCGGACTTCGAGCGCAGGCGAATTTCCTCGGAATAATACGGTGTGTGTCCCTTGAAGTGGGCGTCCAGCGCCGCCAAGACCCGGGTCTTCTCCTCGGGGTGCAACAGCGCTTTCCAGGCTTCGATGCGCCGCTCGATCTCGCCCGGCTCATAGCCGAGCATGGTCTCCCAACTCGTACTGATGTATTGATGGCCGGTTTCGATGTTCCAGTCCCACAAGCCCTCGTTCGAGCCCTCGAAGGCGAGCTTGAGGCGATCCTCCGCTCGGTACAGCAGTGCCTCGGTCCGTTTGCGGTCGGTTATGTCGATGCGCAGGCAGACGATGGCGCCATCGTCGGCGGAATAATCGCGGCACTCGAGCCAGCGGCCGTCGGCGAGTTCGCGCTCATGCACCCGGCGCGCCCGAAAGGCGCTAACGATCGTGCGTACTTTCTCTTCCTGGCTGGCCGGCGAATCCGCGTGCGCCCCGCTCGAGACCGTCGCCCGCACGATCTCCTCGTAGGTGGCTCCCGGCACGATGGCATCCGTCGCGTGGGGGAAAAATTGGCGATATTGATCGTTGTATTCGAGCAAGCGTTCGTCCGCGTCGAAGATCGCGATGCCTTCGCGCATGGTTTTCAGCGCCATGTTCAGGCGCCGGCGCGAGTGCCTGGCATTCGTCTCGGATTCCCGCAGCGCCGCCTGCGCCCGGTCGTGTTCGGCCAATTCCTTGGAACGGTCTTGGTCCTGCTCGCGAAGCCGCATTTCCGCCCGTTTCAGACCGGTGAAGGCGCGAACGAGCAGATAGACAGCCGGCGGCACAATGACCAGCGGCGTTATCAGGGCGACGTAGAGGCCGGGGAGGAGCGGCTGGCCAAAGACAAGCAGGTTCAGAGGCGTCGTGATGGCGACAGCTCCGGCGACGCACCCGGCGCTGATCGCCAGGGTCAGCGATAGATTTCCGCGTCTGGCGATGAGCTCGCCGAGTTTTAGCGGCATGGCCTGGCTCTCAGCCGGCCCGCGACCCTGACCGGAAGGCCAGGGTTGTTCGGCGCCGGCGAATTGGACCTCAAGCGAGGCTTCCCGAATCGTGGTTAATCCTGGCCATAGCTGCCGTGAAACTGCCAAGGAAGGGTAAACCGCCAAGTTTCTTATGGCTTTCGGGCGGGCCGTGCCGGAGAGGCACCGTCGCGCCCCAAGACCCTCGAATCGTTAACTCGAGTGACGAAAGCGGCGCAGGCTAGTGGGTAGAATCCACTAGAACATTCGCCACCAGAGCCTTGTCCAATGGCGCGGGATCGCGCCAGCCCGCTCCCCTCACGGCCACCCCTGGCTAGGTGCGCCTGGCGTGGTCGGAAGGGGGCGTGGGCTAGAGCCGTTTGACGGAAACCGGTTTAAACCACCTTGTGGCTGACGCCGGCGTGCGCGGCGTGGATAGGCCGCCGCGCGAGGTCGCGCTTCAAGGCGGCGAGTTCTTCGAGACAGACTTGCAGATTGCGGTAGGCCCGGAGATCGGGGTGATCCACCTTCGCCAAATTCTTCAGTCCGGATTTGGCGAGCTGAATCAAATAATCGATCTTGGCCGCTGAGAGTTTCATTGCTGATACCTCAAACGGGAGAGGCCGGAACGAGTAAATCGACAAGTGGGCCGGCGATTCGCCGGTGGGTGGAGGTGCGTGCAGAATTAGTGGATCGGTGTTCCAGCCATGCCCCCTAGGCGTGCATCCGATGGCAAAAACGCTAACAGAGCCGGAGCGGCTAAGTTGTTCATTGTTTGCGACAAATCTGTGACAACGGCGATACTCAGACTAACGGATTGAATCATATGAACCTAATGGCTTCGCCCGAGCCACGAGTTCGCACTTTGATCTCGCCGCGGCGCGTCATTTCCGCGCCTCGGGGCTTAATCGACGCCGGCAAAAGGCGCCGCGGTCGGGTTCCAGCGGGGCGCCTTGGTGCTCTCCGTATGCCGTGGCGCGGCCGCCCGGCAGGCGCAGAGCCATCTTGCGGCGAAGCATCGAAAGCGACGGCGAGGCGCGGCTCGGCTGATTCGCTTGGCCCGGTCCGGTGCCAGAGCCATGACGAAATCATGACCGGCCGGTTTTCCGAGTGGCCCGAATCCAACGTCAGCGTTGTCAAATACCGGCAAATATCGGGGAAGACCCAGCCGGTCGCTCAGAGATCCTGGGCCATATAGCGCTCTTGCACGTCGGCGCACCAGTTGCCCACGTTCCA
>JAUVWK010000154.1 GCA_030604165.1 Alphaproteobacteria bacterium
CCATGGCTTCGGCCGGGTTCGCGAGCCCTTCGTCGCGGCGCCCGACCGCGTCCGGCTGGTGGGCGAGGCACGGCTGCTGTTCGCGGCCTACGCCCTCGCCGCTGCCGTTTCGGTGCTCGCGGAGAGCTGGGCCGTGGCGCTCTATTGGCTCGGCCCGGTGCTGCTCGGCCAACCGGCTCTAAGGCTGTTTCTCCTGGCCGAGCACACGGGCTGCCCGTATGAGCCAAACATGCTGCGCAATTCGCGGACCACGCGGAGCAACGCGCTGGTCCGCTGGTTTGCCTGGAACATGCCCTATCACGCGGAGCACCACGCCTTCCCCGGCATTCCGTTTCATGCCCTGCCGGCGGCGCACGCCCAGCTCGGCGCGCAAGTCGCCGTCACCGCGCCCGGTTATCTGGCGGTGCACCGAGACCTGCTCAAGGCATTGGGCGCCGGCCGGGCCGTGCAATCTTGAATTGCTCTGGGCCGCGCTCAGCCGGCGAACTTGTGCTCGGGCAGGCCTTTGACATCGCTCCGGTAGGCAAATAGATCGCCCGCCATGGGTTGCTGCGCGAGCTCGTCGTCGCTCAGCATCATGGTCGCCGAGGTGATGTAGAGCACCGACAGGTCATCGCCGCCAAACATGCAACTGGTCGGCCGTTGCACGGGCATCTCGACGACCCGCTCGATGCGCCCCGTGGGGTCGTAACGCGTCACCTTCCAGCCGTCCCAGATCGCGATCCAGAGATAACCCTCGGCGTCGACCGTGAGGCCGTCCGGAAGGCCCGCGCCTTCGGGGATCTGGATGAAGTCGCGGCGGTTGGCGAGGGTGCCGCTCTCGAGCTCGAAATCGTAGGCGTAGATCACGCGCCGGCCGGTATCGGTGAAATACATGATTGCGTCGTCGGGGCTCCAGCCGAGGCCGTTGGCCAGGATGAAGGCGTGATCCATGGCCGTGGCCGTGCCGCTCGCCTCGAAGCGGAAGAGCTTGCCGAGCGGGCTGGTCCAGTCCTTCGCCATGGTGCCCGACCACAGCCGGCCCTTGCGGTCGCAGCCGCCGTCGTTGAAATTGACCGGTTGGTCGGCCTTGGGGTCGCTCACGATCTCGATTTCGCCGGACTCGAAATCGACATAGCCGAGGCCGTCCTCGAAGGCGCCCACCATGCCGCCGCCTTGGCGCAGCGCCATCGCGTAAATCGGCTGCGCCAAGCTCACCGCCTTGTTTCTACCATCGCGCGGGTCGAAGCGATTGATGCTGGGCGCGAAGATGTCGAGCCAATAGAGCACGCCTTCGTCGGCCGACCAAACCGGTCCTTCGCCGAGACCGGCGCCGATCTCGAGGGCGCGTTCGACCTCAGTCATCGGGCTCTCCGTCGCTTCTCGGCCGCTCAATAGATTTCGAGATATTCGGTGCGCTCCCAATCGCTGATGTGCTCGCGAAAGCGCGCGAGCTCATAGCGCTTGACGGTGGTGAACACGGTGACGAATTCCTCGCCCAGCATCTTGCACACCGCCTTGTCGGCCTCCAAGGCGTCGAGCGCCGCGTCGAGGGTCTTGGGCAGGGGGGACAGCGTCGTATCTTCCTCGCTCGGGCCGGCGGTGGTGCGCTGCAGGCGGCGCTTTTCCTTGAGTCCCAGCAGACCGCAGGCGAGCGTTCCGGCGGCGCGGAGGTAGGGGTTGCTGAGCGCCGAGGGGACGCGGTTCTCCACGTGCATCGAGGGCTCGCCGACCGATTTGATGCGCACCATGGCGCTGCGGTCCTCGACGGCCCAACTGACGTTCGACGGCGCGAAGGTATGCGGCTTGAGGCGGTGATAGCAGTTGGGCGTCGGCGCAAACAGCGCCATGCAGGCCGCGCCGTGATCCATCAGGCCCTGGGTGAAATAGCGCATGGTATCGGACATGCTATGGCGCTTGCTGGCGTCGAGGAAGACGTTGCGGCGCGTTCGCTTGTCGACCAGGCTGACATGGTAATGCGAGCCGCAGCCGGCCTGGTCGGCCCAGGGCTTCGACATGAAGGTGGCGTGATAGCCGCCGTGATGCACGATCTCTTTCACCGCATTCTTGAAGGTGAAGCCGGTATCCGCGCCGGCGATGCCCTCGGCGGGGCCGTAGACCAGCTCGAACTGCGACGGCGCGTATTCGACGTTGACGGTCATCATGTCGAAGCCGGCGGCGCGCAAATAGTCGGTCAGCTCGCGCACCACCGGTATCATCTCGTTGCGCGCGTTGTTGAAGATATGCGGGCCCCCGAAAAGCGGCTCATAGGTTTCCTGGTCGAGGACGTAGAACTCGTACTCGTGCGCCATCACGGCCTTGAAGCCGAGCTTGTCGACCTTATCGAGAAGCTGGCGCACGACGTAACGGGGCGCGGCCTTGAGCGGCGCGCCCGGCTCCCACACCGGATCGCAGATCAGCTTGGCGGTGTTGTCGAGCCAGGGCACCGGCGCGAGCGTCGCGAAATCGGGAAACAGGTATTTGTCGCGGTAATTGACCTGCTCGTTGTAAAGCGAGCCCGGCACCACATTGGAGGCGGTATCCAAACCGATCACGCCGCCATACATGTTGAGTCCCTTGCGGGCGTAGCCTTCGAACCGGGTGATGGGAACTTGCTTGGAGCGCGCCGTGCCGTGCAAGTCCGACACTTCGAACCGGATATATTCGATACCGTTGCGCTTGAGCGCCGCTAGCGTCTTCGCCACGCGGTCGCTCGACGACTTCTTGCGTTGCGCCACTTCGGTTTCCCTCCTGCGAACCTCGGACCGCCCGCCGTCTCCGCGACCCCCGCCCTAGTATTTTGCCCACATTGGCGTGCGACCGTTGAGGCCCACCATCGGCACGCCGGTCATCAGCGAGACATCGCGCGTCAGCGCGCGCATGTCGTTCGGGTCCAAATCGCTTACTTTGTTCTTGCCGCATGAGCGCGCGAAGAGCTGCAGCTCCATGGTCATGGCGTTGAGGAAATTCTCGACCCGCTGCGCCGCCTCCTCCACGTCCAGCCGCGCGATCAATTTGGGCAATTGGGTGGTGATGCCGACCGGACAAAGCCCCGTGTGGCAATGCTGGCACTCGTAAGGCGTGGTGCCCAAGCGCTCGTAATCCTCTTGATAGATCGGTTTGTGGCAGTTGAGCGCGATCATCGGCGCCGTGCCCATATAAACGATGTCGGCGCCGAGGGCGATGCATTTGGCCGCGTCCGCGCCGTTCTTGATGCCGCCGCCGACGATCAGCTTGATCTCCTCCTTCTTGCCCATTTCGTACAGCGCCTCCGCGGCTTCCGCGATGGCGGCGACGGTGGGGATGCCGGCATGGTCGAGCTGAATGGTGGGCGAGGCGGCGGTGCCGCCTTCCATGCCATCGAAGACGATGGCGTCCACGTCGGCCTTGGCCGCGAGCTTGACGTCGTTGGCGATGCGCGCGGCGCCGACCTTGATCGAAATCGGCACCTCGTAATTGGTCACCTCGCGCAGCTCTTCGAGCTTCATATAGAGGTCGTCCACGCCCATCCAATCCGGATGCCGGCAGCCGCTGCGCTGATCCACCCCCGGCGGCAGGTCGCGCATGGCCGCCACCTCGTCCGACATCTTCAGACCCAGCAGCACGCCGCCGGTGCCCGGCTTGGCGCCCTGGCCGGCGCCGATCTCGATCATGTCGGCCTTTTTGAGATCGTAGGGCGTGGTGCCATAGCGGCTGGGCAAATATTGCACCACGAGCTTGTCGGAATATTGGCGCTCCTCGGGGTGCATGCCGCCTTCGCCGGTGCAGGTCGAGATGCCGCAGCGGGTGGCCGCGATGGCGAGCGCGCGCTTGGCGTTGATCGAAAGCGCCCCGAAGCTCATGCCCGCGATCATGATCGGGCGCTCGAGCACCAAGGGGCGCTTGACCCGGCCTTCGCCGATCGTCACTCGGGTGTCGCATTTTTCGCGGTAGCCTTCGAGCGCCATGCGCGACAGCCCGGCCGGCGTGAACACCAGATCGTCGAGCGACGGCAGGTCATGGCGCTTGGTGGCTTGGCCGCGAATTTGGTAACGGCCAAGCTCGGCCTTCTCTTGAATTTCGTCGATGGCGTTGGGGTGCCAGACGCCGCTGTAGGTCGGCGGCCGCAGAGGCGGTTTCATAGCACGTCCTTCCACGCCGCAAAATCATGCTTGTTGAAATTCCACAGCGACTTGTCGGAGCGAATCTTGCGAAAGGCCTTGGGCGCCTTGATCTGGTAATGGTCCAACGTCTTCAGAATGTCGTCCAACTCGTCCGCCTCGGGCACGACGATTTCGCAGCCGCTGCCCAACTCCTCGATCGAGCCGCCGATGAAGATGCTGCCCTGATACATCGAATCGCCGAGTGCCTTGGCGGTGTTGCCACAGACGACGATACGGCCCTTTTGCATCATGAAACCGGTCATATAGCCCGAATTTCCGCCGACGACGAGCAGGCCCGATTTGAGGCTGATGCCGGAGCGCGGCCCGGCGTCGCCCTTGACCACGACGGTGCCGCCGCGGATCGAAGGCGCCGCCGAGGTGGCCGCGTTGCCGTGCACCACCACCTCGCCATGCATCAGATTGTCGCCCACGCCCCAGCCGGCGCTGCCGTGGATCTCGACGGTGATGTGATCGCTCAAGCCGGCGGCGTAATAGCCGACATGACCGCGAATGACGATGTGGATCGGCTTGAGCACGCAGACCCCGAGATTGTGCCGGGCCTGCGGGTTGAGCAGTTCCACGACCGGCACGCCGTCGTCGGCGGCCTGGCGAATGAACGCGTTGATCTCCCGCGTCGGTTTGCCGACGCAATCGATGGAGAGGGTTTTTTTTACAGCTGCCATGTGGCGACTTCCTCTGCGCCCAGCTCCCAAACCTCGACGTCCGTGAGCACGCCCTCGCGCAGCGACTGGCTGTCGGAGGCCAGGGCGACAAACGCATCGGTTTCGCCGACGACCATGGGTTTGGAGGCGTAGCGGTCCTTGACCACGCCCACCTTGTCCGCCGTCACGACGATATAGGTGAAGCAGCCGTCCAGCTTGTCGACCGATATCTTGAGGGCTTCCTCGAGGCTCGCGCCCTTGTTCATCTCGTCGAGCAGCATGACGGGGATGATCTCGGAATCGTTGCGGGTGGCGAAGCGATAGCCCATCTGTTCGTAGACGTAGCGCAGCCAGTGATAGTTCGTGATGTGACCGTTGTGCATGAGCGCGAGGTCGCGGTTGGCGCGCGCCGACAGCGGCTGGGCGTGGGTGAAATCGATCGAGCTTTCCGTCGCGAAGCGGGTCAGGCCCATCGCGACCTGGCCGTCATAGTCTTTCAAGTGAAAATTGGCTTCCAGGTTTGCGACGCCACCCATATGTTTGATCACTTCGACGTGGCCGCCGATATGGCCCACCGTGATGCCCGGACCGAGCGCGTCGATGGCATCGACCAATTCCTCGTCGGCGCCGTCATAGGCGATGGCGGCGCGGACAAAGCCGTTGCCGTCGCAAGCCTCTTTGACCGTGCCGAGCTCGTCCAAGCGCTCGATCACGGCCGCGCCCGTGCCCGGCACCTCGCAATTGATGCCGACATAAAGCAGGCCATTCTCATTGGGTTGCCACAACGCCACCCCGGTGGAATCCGGGCCGCGCCGATAGATGCCCTCGAGAATTCGGTAGGCGATTTCGCCGGTTTTTTGTTCGTGTTCGGTCGTCTTGTAGAAGACGCCGCCTAACCCACACATGGCTCTATCCCGGGGCTTGCGCGCATGGTTCCGTGCGGCGCGGCGCTCAGCGCACCGCTTTGCTGAGCTTGAGGTTGGCGTCGAGGTGCGACCACGGGATCATCGCGTCGATCCACGCGTTTACCCGGTCCATCGCGACCATGGTCGCCTCGGCGACGCGGACGATCTGCGCGTGGCTGCGCGGCCGCCCGGCGGCGAAATAGGCGGCGAGGTCGCGCACCAGCCGCACGGTGTTCGTGAGCTTCCATTTGGCCAGCCGCGCGGCGTGGCGCTCGAGCAGCGCCGCCGTCATGCGGTTGAGCTCGGCCACCGGGACCTTGCCCTCGAGTGCGAGCTGGCGCACCACTTGAATGTTCTCGCCGAGCCAGAAGGTGTTGAAGTTGGCGTAGAACACACCCGGGAAGTTGCCCATGGGCGGCAGTTTGTGCTTGCGCAAGGACTTGATATCGCTGGGTTCGCGCGTCCAGTTACGGGCGCTGAAACTCTCCAGCCGCGCCAACATGGTTTTCGTGGTGTGCACAGAGGCCTTCCGAGCAGCCATCACAATCACCCCCTAGGCGAGTTTGAGCGTGGTGGGAATCGGACCCTTCTTGAGGATCTTCCGCCCCGCCGGCTTCAGCTTATCGAGCCCTTCGACGATCTTCGCGAAGACGCTCACTTTGCCGAAGGGGGCGGTCTTGCCGTAGAAAATGCAGATCGTCTGGCGGCCCGGGTAGTAACCGATGTCGCCCGGCTTGACGTTGAGTATCTCGTTCTCCGGATTGCAGAAGAACGGCACCATGACGATCAGTTCCTCGCCCGCGAACTTCGCATGCGTCGAAAAAGTTTTGCACGGTAGATGCTCGACGAAGGCCGAAACCACGTTGGGCGCCTTCTTGTCGAGCAGTTCGGCGACGACCTTCTTGCCGTCGATTTCCATCGCGAAACGATGCCCCATGGGCCCGACCTCCCGCTCCGAATTTAGTCCGTTGAAGTTGTTCTCCCAACAAAACGCCGGCGCAAATATCATTGCCTATTATTGACGCGCCGGCGGGCGCAATATGCGATACAACTTGGC
>JAUVWK010000352.1 GCA_030604165.1 Alphaproteobacteria bacterium
GCCTCCTGGAACAGCTTGCGGTCGCGCGGCGCCACGGTCACCGTAAAATCGCTACGCCAATCGGCGCCGAAATTGAGATAACCGCGCCGCTTGACCACGGCGGCGTCGCGCACCTGCCCCTCGACGATCTGGAAGCTGCCGACATGCCTGGCCGCCTCGTCGGGCGAAAGCACGCGGTAGTAGGGATCGGCCCAGATGCCGCGGCGCGCGCCCCTCGCCTCGCGCTCGATCGCCAGCATCGCCGAGACCAGCGCGCGGTTGTCGCGAAAGCTATAGACCCGTGCGAAGCCCCGGCGCAAGAGCTCGCCCTGCAGCCATACGCCGTCCGCCGTCTCGAGATGAGCGAGCGCCCGGCCGTGGCGGTCGATTTCGCGCCCGCCATGGAACAGCGTTACCGCGCGATCCTGCACCAGCGCCTCGAGCCCCGCCTTGGCCTCCGCGGCGAGCGGCCAGGCGGCAAAGTTGGGCCGCCCCAGCGGCAGCTTCGGCGCTTGAATACCGACCAGGCGAACCTGCACGCCCGACTCCAGCACCACCGTGTCGCCGTCCACCACCTCGACCACGCGGCCCATGCCGCCGGGCTCGAGCGCGGCGAGCAGGTCGTCGGCCCAAACCAAGCCGGAAGGCACGAGCAGCAGCAGCCAGGCCAGCGTCGCAAGCAGGAACGGCGCGCATCTGATCATGTTCTAGATATAACACCGTACGGCGCGGGGAACCCCCGTGCGGCACGCGAAACCATTGGCCGCGCGGTGCATTTTCCTTACTATGGCGCATCCATCGGCGGCCAGGGGGGGCAAATCACGTGAGACGATGGCGAGGAATTCGGCTGCGCGCGGCACTTGGCGCGCTCGCGCTGGCGCTTGCGGCGGGTGGGTTCGCCTCGGCCCCGGGGCACGCCGATGAACCCGATTTCATCGTCCTTGGCGCCGGCGTGTTCGACATCAACGACGATCAAACCGCCGCCGAATTGCGCCTCGAATACCGCTCCGATCTCAAGCTCCTATTTCTCACCCCGCTACTCGGCGTGATGATTAATTCCGACGCCGGCGCCTATATTTATGGCGGCTTCGGGCTCGACCTATTTTTCGGCCGGCGCCTCGTGTTCACGCCGAACGCGGCGGTCGGCGCCTATGAGAACGGCAGCGGCAAGGACCTCGGCCACGTGATCGAGTTTCGCACCGGCGCCGAGCTGGCCTACCGCTTCGACGACTATTCCAGGCTCGGTCTCGCCTTCAACCACATCTCGAACGCCAGCATCGACGACAACAACCCGGGCACCGAATCCTTGGTGGTCACCTACGCCATGCCGCTCGACTAGAGCGTTTTCCACTGGCGTGGAATCGCTTCAGGCCGCGACTGCGGCCCGCCGGTTATCCGGCGCGCTTGCGCAGGTGCGGACCGTCAGGTCCGCTGCCGTGAGCAAAAAAAGCTAGCCCGACACCACGCAAGTGGAACTGCGCTAGCCCGCGCCGAACGTGATGCCCTGGGCGAGCGGTAGCTCCTTCGAATAGTTGACCGTGTTGGTGGCGCGGCGCATGTAGGCCCGCCAGGCGTCGGAACCGGCTTCGCGGCCGCCGCCGGTCTCTTTCTCGCCGCCGAAGGCGCCGCCGATCTCGGCCCCGCTCGGGCCGATATTGACGTTGGCGATGCCGCAGTCGCTGCCCTCGGCGGAGAGAAAGGCTTCGGCCTCGCGCACGTCGTTGGTGAAGACGCAGGACGAAAGCCCTTGCGGCACGGCGTTGTGGAGGCGGATCGCCTCGCCGAAATCGTCATAGGCCATGACATAGAGGATCGGCGCGAAGGTCTCTTCGCACACCGTCTCGGTCTGGCGCGGCATCTCGACGATGGCGGGCCGCACGTACCAGGCATCCGGGTAGTCGCGCGCCAACAAGCGTTCGCCGCCGCTCACTTGGCCGCCCTCGCCGGCGGCGCGCCGCAACGCCTCTTGCATGGCCTCGAAGGCGGCCTGGTCGACCAGCGGGCCCATCAGCGTGCCGGCGTCGAGCGGCGAGCCGACGGCGACCTGCCCGTAGGCGCCCTTCAAGCGCCCCACCAGGGTTTCGCGCACGCTCGTGTGGACGATAAGGCGGCGCAGGCTGGTGCAGCGTTGCCCGGCGGTGCCGACGGCGCTGAACAGGATGGCGCGCACCGCCAGCTCCAGGTCGGCCGAGGGCGCGACGATCATGCCGTTGTTGCCGCCGAGCTCCAGGAGCAGCCGGCCGAAGCGCCCCGCCACCCGCGGCGCCAGCGCATGGCCCATGCGGCAGCTGCCGGTGGCGCTGACCAGCGCGACGCGGGCGTCGTCGGCGAGGCGCTCGCCGATCTCGCGGCCGCCGACCACGACCTGCGAGAGCACCGGCAGCGCGCCGCCGAGGCGCTCGGCCGCGCGCTCGAACAGCCGCTGGCAGGCAAAGGCGGTAAGCGGCGTTTTTTCCGAGGGCTTCCACAGCACCGGATCGCCGCAGACGATGGCGAGCGCGAAGTTCCACGACCACACCGCGACCGGAAAATTGAAGGCGCTGATCACGGCGCAGACACCCAAGGGGTGCCAGGTCTCCATCATGCGGTGACCGGGCCGCTCGGAGGCGATGGTCAGGCCATAGAGCTGGCGCGACAGGCCGACGGCGAAATCGCAGATATCGATCATCTCCTGCACCTCGCCGAGGCCCTCCTGCAGGATCTTGCCGCTTTCCAGCGTCACCAGCCGGCCGAGCGCTTCCTTGTGCGCTCGCAGCTCTTCGCCGAAGAGGCGGATCAGCTCGCCGCGGCGCGGCGCGGGCACTTGCCGCCAGGCGGCGAAGGCGGCCGCCGCGCGGGCGATCTTGGCGTCCAGACTTTGGCCGGTGTCGAACTCGACGCGGGCGACTTCGGCGCCGTCGATGGGGCTGCGCACGGGTTGCGCGCCGGCCTTGAGCCGGGCCGGGTCGAGGTGCAGCGAGCCGAGCAGGGTGTCGAGGGTCATGGTGCCTCCTAAGACGGGCGGAACAGCGGGCCGAGCGGGCCGCCTGGCGCGATGGCGCGGCCACAGATTAGCCCGAACTCCGGGTGAACGGCAGGGGCGCGCGCGCACCTCCCGCACGCCCGCGCGCCGTTGTGGTCGGGCACGGAAGCGATTACCGTAGTGGCAGATCGTTTGGCCCGTGTGGCGCGTCGAGGGGGCAGCCGCGACCACCGGCCGGAACGAAGAGGGAGCCCGAGCATGAGCGACATCTACAAAAAGATCGGCTACGACAACGACGCGCATCCGATCGGCTTCGGCAAGCGCGCCGGCGTCGTGGTGATCGATTTGCAACTGGCCTTCACCGATCCGCAGTACGCTCTGGGCGGGCTGCCGCTGGTGGAGCGCGCGACGGAGAACACGGCGAAGCTGCTCGAGGTGGCGCGCCGCTGCGGCGTGCCGGTGGCGAGCTGCTACACCGCCTATCAGTCGGAACGCGACATGCCCTATTGGAAGGTTGCGGCCGTCTACGACCATTTTCTCTATGGCCACCGGGCGACCGAGCTGGAGCCCCGCATCTACGATCCGGACTACGACTTCAAGCTGTGCAAGAGCGGCGCGTCGATTTTCTTCCGCACCCCGGTCGAGACCTTCTTCACCAGGGCGCGCGTCGATACGGTGATCGTCACCGGCTGCATGACCAGCGGCTGCATCCGCGCCTCGATCATCGACAGCTTCCAGAACGGCTACCGCACCATCGTGCCGGAGGATTGCGTGGGCGACGCCGACGAGCGGCCGCACGGCGACAATCTGCGCGACGTCGGCCGCCGCTATGCCGACATTTCCAGCTGCGAGGAGGTCTGCGCCTATCTCGAGGAGTCGCGCGGCCGGAACCTCTGAGCCGCCCGGAGAAACCA
>JAUVWK010000490.1 GCA_030604165.1 Alphaproteobacteria bacterium
GGGCTCCATGCGCTTTGTCGCCGCACTGCTGTTTCTGGTGCTCGCGTTCGCCGCCGGGCTGGCGCACGCGCAGGGGTCCTGTTTGCCGCGCGAACGGCTGTCGACGCAGCTTGAGGAGAACTACGCCGAAACGCCGGTCTTCTGGGGTCTGACGAGCGAGGGCTTTCTCATGGAGGTGTTCGCCTCCAAGAGCGGCAGCTGGACCCTGGTGGTCACCAATGCGGCGGGCTTGAGCTGTGTGCGCGGCGCCGGCGAGGCGTGGTCGAACCTGCCGGCCGACGAAGCCGAGCGCAAGGACGCCGAGCGCAAAGCCGAGGTCCTCACGGCCCATCCCGGCGGGGAGCCGACCGCGGCGCTATTCGCGCTCCGCTTCGCCGCTCTCGAAGGCGGCGATCGCCTCCAGAAAGGGCTCCGCGAAATCCCGCAGCTTGGCCGCGCCGACGCCGTTGATGGCGGCGAATTCCTCGCCATTGCGCGGCGCCGTCAGAGCCATCTCGACCAGCGACTTATCCGCGAAGACGGCATAGGCCGGTACGCCCCGGTCCTTGGCGAGACGAAGGCGTAGCGCCTTCAGCGCGTCGAACAGCGCCGCTTGCGCCGCCGAAAGCTCCGGCGTGGGGTCCTTGGATCTGGCTGTCTTGGCTTTGCGGGCGCCGCGCGGCTCGCGCCGCAACGTGTCCTGGCGGTATTGAAAGCCGCCCTCGCCGCGCAGCAGCGCCTGACCCTCGGCCGTGATGGCGAGCCCGCCATAACCCTGGACATCGAGCCGCAGGAAGCCCGCCGCGACGAGCTGGCGGATCAAGGAGCGCCACTCCTCTTTCTTGCGCTCCGCGCCCGCGCCGAAGGTCGGCAGGCGGTCATGGCCGGCGTTGGTCATCTTCTCCGTCGCCGTGCCCCGCAAGAGATCGATGATATGGGCCGCCCCGAAGCGCTGCCCGGTGCGGGACACGGCCGAGAGGATCATCTGCGCTTCCGTGGTGCCGTCCGCCATCTCGACGGGCTCGAGGCAGACGTCGCAGTTGCCGCAGGGCTCGATCCGTTCGCCGAAATAGGCCAGCAGGCCCTGGCGTCGGCAGACCGGGGATTCGCAATAGCCGATGAAGGCATCCAGGCGTTTGTGCTCGCGCCGTTTGCGCTCGGCGTCGCTCTCCTCCTCTTCGATGAACATTCGCCGCATGCGGATGTCGCCGAGGCCATAGAGCATATGCGCCCGGGCGGGCCGGCCGTCGCGCCCGGCCCGGCCGATCTCCTGGTAATAGGCCTCGATGCTGCCGGGCAGGTCGGCATGAAAGACGAAGCGGACATCCGCTTTGTCGATGCCCATGCCGAAGGCGATGGTCGCGGTTATCACGACGCCGGGCTCGGTCATGAAGACGCTCTGGTTCGCGTCGCGCCGCGCCTTGTCCATGCCGGCGTGATAGGGCAGCGCCCGGACCCCGTTCGCGGCGAGCAGCGCGGCCGCCTCTTCGGTTTTCTTGCGCGACAGGCAATAGACTATGCCGCTCTCGCCGCCATGCTCTTCGACGAAGGCGAGGAGCTGGCGTTTCCAATCGCGCTTCATCGCCACCGCCAAGCGGATGTTCGGGCGATCGAAGCCGAGCACGATGGTCTCGACCCGGCCGGCGAAGAGCCGCACCGCGATATCCTCCCGCGTGATCTGGTCCGCCGTCGCCGTCAGCGCCGCGATGGCGACGCCGGGGAAGAGCTCCCTGAGGCGGGAGAGGTCCTCGTATTCCGGCCGGAAGGACGGGCCCCATTGCGAAATGCAATGCGCCTCGTCGATCGCGATCAGGCCAATCTCGAGCTGCCCCAGGGCGGCCAGCATGCGCTCGGTCATCAGTCGTTCCGGCGCCAAATAGAGCAGCCGCGTTTCTCCGGCGGCGACCCGTCGCCAGGCGGCGACATTGTCGGCCCGGCTGCGCGAGGAATTGATGGCCTCGGCCGCGACGCCCGCGAGCCGGAGCGCGGCGATCTGGTCCTGCATGAGCGCGATCAGGGGCGAGACCACCAGGGTGAGGCCGCCCAGCACCAGCGCCGGCACCTGGAAACAGAGCGACTTGCCGGAGCCGGTCGGCATGACCGCGAGCACGTTGCGCCCGGCCAGCAGCGCAGCGACGACGTCTTCCTGTCCGGGACGAAAGTCCTCGAAGCCGAAGACCTCCCGCAAGACCTGCCGCGTGGTGTCGTGCCTGTTGTCGAGCGCCTGCATCGCACCCTTTCCTGACGGTTCCTCCGACAAAATGCCAGATCAGAGCACGCCGTTGTCAGATTTATTCCCGCCCTCGGCCTCTTCCCGCTTGAGCTCTAGCCTGAGCCATTCGTCCTCGGCCGCGGCCAACGCGGCCTCGGCTTGGCGCAGGGCCGCCGCGGTTTTTTCGAAGGCCGCGGCATCGCGGGCGTAGAGAGCGGGGTCGGCGAGGGTGGCCTGCAGCCGCGCGGCCTCGGCCTGCAGCGCCTCCATGCGGCCCGGCAGGGTGTCGAGCGCGTACTTGTCCTTGAAGGTCAGGCCGCGCGTGGGCGCCGGCGGGCGACGGCGCGGCGGCGCTTTGGGTGCTTTCGCTTTGCGCGGCGGTTCGGTCGCGTTCCGGTCGGGCCCGAGTTCGCGCTGTGCGATCATGTCGCTGTAGCCGCCGGCATATTCGAGCCACCGGCCGTCGCCGTCGCCGTCGCAGGCGATCACGGAGGTCACGACACGATCCAGAAAATCCCGGTCGTGGCTGACCAGCAACACCGTGCCGGCATAATCCGCGAGCATTTCCTGCAACAGGTCGAGGGTCTCGAGGTCGAGGTCGTTGGTCGGCTCGTCCAGCACCAGCAGGTTCGACGGCCTGGCCAAGGCCCGCGCCAGCATGA
>JAUVWK010000476.1 GCA_030604165.1 Alphaproteobacteria bacterium
ATCGCCGCGATCGGGCATGAGAGCGACGTCACGCTGATCGATCTCGCCGCCGACCGGCGCGCGCCGACGCCGAGCGCCGCGGCCGAGATGGCCGTGCCGGTGCGCGCGGAGCTGCTCGAGGCGCTGCTCGGCCACGAGCGCCGGCTGGTCGGCGGGCTGGCGCGGCTGCTGAAAGAGCGCCGTGGCCGGCTCGAGGGTCTAGCGCGCGGGTTGCCCGACGCGCCGTCGCTGCTCGGCACGGCGGCGCAGCGGCTCGACGATTGGAGCGAGCGGCTGGGCAATGCGCTGCGCGGCCGTCTGCGCGAACGCCGCGACCATGTCGCCAAGCTGCGCCCGCCCCACCCGCGCCAACTGCTCAAGCTACGGCGCACCGAGCTCACGGCGCTCGAGCGCGTGCTGACCAAGGCTTGGGTAGAGCGTTATCGGCATACGGACGATGGGTTGCGCGCGCTCGGTAAGCTGTTGGAGAGCTATTCCTACAAGGGCGTGCTCGCGCGCGGCTACACGGTGGTGCGCGACGCGGCGATGCGGCCGCTGCTCTCGGCGCGCGCGGTCGAGAGCGGCGCGGCGCTGGCCATCGAATTCCACGATGGCGCGGTCGGCGCGCGCGCCACCGGGGTCCTCGACCCGAGCAACGTCTCGAGCAAAGAGGCGCCCGCCAAGCGCGGCGCCGGCAAGCGTCCGAAAGGCGGCTCGTCCGACGGCGGCCGGCAGGGATCGCTGCTGTGATCCGCAGATTGTGCGTGGGCATGAGCGTGCTCATCGCCTTGGCGGCGCTCGGCGCGGGCGTTGCGCGCGCGGATGACGTGCGTCTCGAGGGCGCGTTCGTGCAAGGCGGTCTGGTCGAGGGCGTTGCCCCGCCCGGCACCCGCGTGTTGCTCAACGACGCCCCGGTGCGGGTCTCGCCGGATGGTCTGTTCCTGCTCGGCTTCGGCCGTGAGGCGCCGGCCGAGGCGGTGGTGGCCTTCGAGTATCCCGACGGCCGCCGCGAGCAGCGCCGCCTCGAGATCGGCCAGCGCGAGTACGAGATCCAGCGTGTCGACGGCCTGGCGCCCGGCATGGTCACGCCGCCGGAGGAGGTCTTGGCGCGCATCCGCGCGGAGGCTGCGCAGATCCGCCGCGTGCGCGCCCTCGATACGGCCGTGACGGATTTCCGCGATGGCTTCACCTGGCCGGCGCGTGGGCGCATCTCCGGCGTCTATGGCAGCCAGCGGATTCTCAATGGCGAGCCGCGCCAGCCCCACTACGGCTTGGATATCGCCGCGCCGGTGGGCACGCCGGTGCTCGCGCCGGCGCCGGGCACGGTGGCGCTGGCCGAGCCCGATCTGTATTACACCGGCGGGACCCTGATGATCGACCACGGCCACGGTCTGACCTCCGCCTTTCTGCATATGAGCCGTGTCGATGTCGCGGTGGGCCAGCGCGTGCGCCGGGGCGAGCGCATCGGCGCGATCGGCGCCACCGGCCGGGTCACCGGCGCGCACCTGGATTGGCGCATCAACTGGTTCGAGGAACGCATCGATCCCGCCCTCCTGGTCGGCCCCATGCCAGCCCAGCAATAAGGCGCGCCGCGCCAAGCCGCTTCTTTACTTGGTGCCTTTGTGTCTTGGTGGTCTTCTTTCGCCAACCCGTGCGGGACCGTCCGCCGAGCGGGCTAATTCGGCCAGCGCCGGTGGATCCAAAGCCATTGCTCGGGCCGCTCGCGGATCCACGCTTCGAGGTGCGCGTTGACCTGCCGCATGGTCGCTTGCACGTCGGCGGCGCGATCGCCCGAGCGCGGCAGCGCCATCTTGGGAAACACCGTGATGCGGAAGTTTGCGCCGGCCAGCCGCTCGACCCTGACCGGATAGACCGGGCAGTCGTATTTGAGCGCCAGTTCCGCGAGCGCCGGCGCGGTCATGGCCTCGCGGCCGAAGAACGGCACCGAAATGCCGTCGTTCATTTTCTGGTCCACCAGCATGGCGAGATGATCGCCGCGTTTCATGTGGCGGACGATGTCACGCACGCCCGAGGGGCCCTTGCGCACGCGAAAGCCGGCGACCGGCCCGCGCACGCGCCAGATCAGCCGCTCGACGATCGGGTTGTTGGGCGCGCGATAGACCACCGCCACCTGAAGCCCGTATTTGGTGACGGTGAGCGGCGCCACCTCCCAATTGGCGAGATGACCCGAGAAAAAAATGGTGCCGCCAGCCGCGCGCTTGGCCTCGTCCAGGTGCTCGGTGCCGACCATCTCGATACGCCCGCCCGCGCGGTAGGGGTGGAACGACTTGAGGTGCGGATATTCCGCCGCGACGCGCCCGAGATTGGCCCACATGGCGCGCAGCGTGCGTTCGATCTGTGCCGGCGATGCCTCGGGCAAGGCGCGCAGGAGATTTTGTCGCGCGCGCCGATTGACGCCGAGCAGCGGTCCGAGCAGGCGGCCCAGCGCGCCGCCGAGCGCCGAGGCCACCGGGGTGGGGAGGGCGCCGAAAAAGGCGAACACGGCGGCGACGGCGGCGCCTTCCATGGCGTAGCGCAGGCGTCGCGCAAGCGCGCGCTCAGCCATGGCAAGCGTCGGCGCCGGCGCGCTCCAGCGTCGGCCGCAGCAAGTCGGAAACCGCCGCCGGGTCTTGCCATTCGAGCGAGACGGTCAAGACCTTGACCATGGCGCGCGCCGCCTCGGGCAGGCGCACGAAATCCTTCTCGGTGGTGACGGCGAGCGCCTTTTTGGCCTGCGCCTCCTCGACGAAGGCCATCACCTCGTCGGCCGAAAAACGGTGATGGTCGGGCAGGCCATGGCGGCCGACCAACTGGCAGCCGATCTCGGATAACGTCTCGAAGAACTTGTCGGGGCGCGCGATGCCGGCGAAGGCGACCACCGGCCGCTCGCCCACCTCGTAGGCTTCCTTGCCGGGCACGAGGCTGGCGCGCAACAGGGGCGGCGACCACGGCGGCAGCAGCCGGCTCACG
>JAUVWK010000064.1 GCA_030604165.1 Alphaproteobacteria bacterium
ATGCGGGCGACCGCCTGCGGATTGTCGAGCGCATAGAGCGCCTGGGCCTGCAAGCGCGCCTTGGCCGCCGCGACCTCTTCGTCGCTGACGCCGTCGGCGAGAAGCTCGGCGAGCAGCGCGTCGACCGCCGCCTCGACATCGACGATCGAGGTGCTCGGCATCGCCGACGCGTAGACATGGAAGCTGGTCAAGTCGATGGCCATCGCGTGATAGGAGGCGCCGGCCCAAGCGGCCAGCCCTTGCTCGACCACCAGCTTCTGGTATAGCCGGCTGGTGGAGTTGCGACCCAAGATATCGACGAGCACCTGGAGCGGCAGGGCATGATCGGTTTCGCCCGCCCCGTAGCTCGGCGCCAGGTAGCTGCGCGACATCGAGGGCTGCGCCACGCGCGCGTCGGAGAGCTCGACACGGCGCGGGCTGAGGTGCGGCGGCTCGGTCGGGCGCTGGCGCGGCGGCAGCTCGCTGGTGGCGAGCGCCCCGTAGTAGGTCTCGGCGAGCGGCCGCAGCTCCTCCGCGGTGATATCGCCGGCGACCACGAGGATGGCATTGTTCGGCGCGTAATAGAGGCGGTAGAAATCAAGCGCGTCTTGTCGCTCGAGCTGCATGATCTCGTGCCGCCAGCCGATGATCGGCGTGCCGTAGGGATGGCGCAGATATTGCGCCGCACTGATCTGCTCACCAAGGAGCGCCCCGGGATCGTTGTCGGTCCGCGAATTGCGCTCCTCCAGGATGACATCGCGCTCGGGCAGCACGATCTCGTCGGTCAACACGAGGTTCCGCATGCGGTCGGCCTCGAGCGCCATCACGATCTCCAGCCGATCGCGCGCCACATGCTGGTAATAGCCCGTGTAGTCGGCGCTGGTGAACGCGTTCTCCCGACCGCCCTGCGCCGCGACGACGCGCGAGAACTCCCCAGGCGCGTAGGTCTCGGTGCCCTTGAACATGAGATGCTCGAGGAAATGCGCGATGCCGGATTTGCCCACCGGATCGTCCGCCGCGCCGACGCGATACCAGACCATGTGAACAACGACCGGCGCTCGATGGTTGGGAATCACCACCACCTGCATGCCATTGTCGAGGGTAAAGAATTCGGCCTTGAACAAGCTCGCGCGCGCCGCGCCGTCGGGCCACGCCACGGCCAGCGCCAGCCACGCCAGGGCGAGCATCGGGACGACGAAGAGGCGCCGCGCGGCCCGGCCTGTCACGGGCGGCAGCGCCTTAGGATCAGAAGATCCCTTCAAGAAGCGCCTTCTCACGTCGTTGGATGGTGGGGGTTTCGCCTTCCGTCGCCGCCCGACCGAGCGCCGCGTTCTCTTTGAGGCGCTGCGCTTCGGCCTCGGCATCGACGATGGTGCCCAGGGCCTCTTCGTCGCGCCAGAACATCACCCAGTCGACAAAACCATCCTGCTCGCGGGCAAAGTCGGAATATTCGCGATCGATGATTTGGCGGATGTCAGGGTCGGTATCGACGGCCCCGGCTTTTTGCAGAAGAACAGACTCACCCTGGCTTTCGACCGGGCCTTGCTCGATCGTCGCCGTGGCCGCCCGCGCCGAGCGGAAGACGGCGTCTTCGGCCTGTTCGCGTATTGGCGCCTCCTGCGGGCGCGCCGCGCCGGGCCGCGGCGGTCGCAGCGAGAAATCCGGCGGTATGGTCAACGGCGCGTTGCGCACGACCGCGAACTCATCGGGCGCCGATTTGGCGAGCCCGAGCTGTTTTTTCATCCCTTGGCAGCCCGACACGCCAGCCGCGACAATGGCAACGCCGGCAAGAAGGGCGGCGCCGCGGCCGAATTCGCGCAAGAATCGCTCAAGATGCGCTCTGACCATACCCCTATCTAGGCTTTTTCTCCGGGCGGAGCAAGGCATCGATAATCAGGATGCCGACGCCGACGGCGATCGCGGAATCGGCCACGTTGAAGGCCGGCCAGTGATAGCCGGAGACATGAAAATCGAGAAAGTCGATCACCCAGCCGAGCCGGATACGGTCGATCACGTTGCCGAGCGCGCCGCCGATCACAAGGCTAAGCGCGAGCGCGGGCCAGATCCGGCGGACCCGGCTCAGCCAATAGCCGAGGCCCGCGGCCACGACCAGTGAAAAGCCCGCGATCAACCAGATCCCGACGCCGCTATCGCTTTGCAACAGCCCGAAGCTGATGCCGCGGTTTTCCACCGGCGTGAGATCGAAAAACGAAAGCACCTCGATGCGGCGCGGCGGTTGCCACAACGCGCCGCGCGCCAACCATTTGGTGAGCTGGTCCAACAGGACGACCGCCGCGGTCACCGGGAGCCCCAGTCGAATCATGGACGAGCCGACTTATGCCAAATCATCGGAGCGCACCCTAGTCCGCCGCCGCCTGATGGGCCTCCACGGCATCGGCGCAGCGCCCGCAAATGTCGCTGTGGCCCTCGAACGAGCCGACATCGGGCAGACGCTGCCAGCAGCGCTCGCACTTTACGTCCTTGGCCGGCCGGATCACTACGGTAACGCCCGGCACTTCGTCGATCGCGAAGCCGTTATCGGGCGCCTCGCCAGCGACGAATGCGGCGCCGGAGGTGATGAATATCTCAGGCAAATCCAGCCCCTCGGCGGCGCGCCCGTATTCGGCGTTGGCGTAAACCAGCGCGTGGGCCTCGAGGCTGGAGCCGATGCGCTTGTCGGCCCGCTCGATCTCGAGGGCGCCGGTCACCGCCCGGCGCAGCCGCCGCACGATAGCCCATTTCGCCGCCAGGTCGTCGTCGCGCCATACCTCGGGCGGGTCCGGGAACAGGCGCAAGTGAACGCTTTGTTCCGCGCCGGGATTGCGTTGCAGCCAGGCCTCTTCGGCGGTGAAACAAATGAGCGGCGCAAGCCAGGCCGTAAGATAGTCGAACAGCGCATCCAGCACCGTGCGCGCCGCCCGGCGGCGCCCCGCATCGGGGCGGTCGCAATAGAGCGAATCCTTGCGGATGTCGAAGTAGAACGCCGACAATTCGACGGCGCAGAAATTGTGCAGCGCCGTGAGCAGGGCGTGAAAATCGAACTCGTTGCACCAGCCGCGGATCTGGCCGTCCAATTCGAACAGACGGTGCAGCACCCAGCGCTCCAGCTCGGGCATCTCGCGGTAGGGCAGGCGCTCGTCCGCGTCGAAGCCCTGCAGATTGCCGAGCAGGTAGCGCAACGTGTTGCGCAGCCGCCGATAGGCGTCGGCCTGGTGGCCCAGGATCTCCTGGCTGATGCGCAGATCCTCCGAATAATCTGCGCCCAAGACCCAGAGGCGCAAAATATCCGCGCCGTATTTCTCCAATATCTGCTCCGGCGCGATCACGTTGCCGAGCGACTTGGACATTTTGCGCCCCTCGCCATCGACCACACAGCCGTGCATCAACACGGCCTCGTAGGGTGCCCGCCCGCGTGTGCCGCAGGATTCCAGCAACGAGGAATGGAACCAGCCGCGGTGTTGATCCGAGCCCTCGAGATAAAGCGATGCCGGCCATTTGAGGTCGTCGCGCTGCTCCGGCACGAAGCCGTGGGTGGTGCCGCTGTCGAACCAAACGTCGAGGATGTCGGTGACCTTCTCGAAGGCCTCGGGGTCGTGGTCGGGGGCGAGGAAGCGCGCGTTGTCGCTGGTCAACCAAGCCTCGACGCCCTCCGCCGCCACCGCCTCGACGACGCGCGCGATAACCGCCGCATCGCGCAGCGGCTCGCCGCTGGCCTTGTCGATGAACACCGTGATGGGCACGCCCCAGACACGCTGGCGCGAGACCACCCAATCGGGGCGGGTTTCGATCATGCTGCGGATCCGCGCCTGGCCCGAGGGCGGATACCAGCGCACCTCGTCGATCGCCGCCAACGCCTTGTCGCGCAACCCGGTGGCCGACATGCTGATGAACCACTGCGGCGTGTTGCGGAAGATGAGCGGCGCCTTGGAGCGCCACGAATGGGGGTAGGAGTGGACCAGCTTGCCCCGGGCCAGTAGCGCACCGGCCTCTTGCAGCTTGTCGGCGATCTCGTCGTTCGCCTTGAACACGTGCTTGCCGGCGAAGAGCGGCACGTGGTCGAAAAACGTGCCGTCAGCCGACACGGTTTGGGGCGTCTCGATCTCGAGCCAAGGCTCGCCGGCGCCTTGCGCGTCGCGGTTGGCGTTGTGGGCCGCTGCCTCGGCATTGTGCCGCTGCACGCTGTCGAAGTATTCCTGGCCATGCCCGGGCGCGATATGGACGAAGCCGGAGCCCTGGTCCATGGTCACGTAGTCCGCGCCGATGACCGGCACCACGTGGTCGTAGCCTTGGCCATGCAAGGGATGACGGCAGCGGTTGTGCACCAGATCGGCGCCCTCGAATTCGCCCCCCACCTCGTGGCCGACAATCCCGACCTCGTCGAGGAAGGCGCTCAATAACGCCCGACCGACGATCAACGCCTCGCCCACCACCGCGAGCGAGCCTTCTTTCACCGCGGTCACCTCGAGGCGCACATAGGTTTCGCGCGGATTGGCCGCGATGGCGCGGTTGCCCGGCATGGTCCAAGGCGTGGTGGTCCAGATCACCACCGAGGCGCCGTGCAGCGCGCGGGTGACGCTGTCGGGCCGCACGGGAAAGCGCACGACAATGGTGGTGGAGGTGTGATCGTGATACTCGACCTCGGCCTCGGCGAGCGCGGTTTTTTCGACCACCGACCACATCACCGGCTTGGAGCCGCGATAAAGGCTGCCCTGCAAGAGAAACTTGCCGAGCTCGCCGACGATATGGGCCTCGGCCTCGAAGCTCATGGTGGTGTAGGGGTTTTGCCAATCGCCGATCACCCCGAGACGCTGAAATTCCTTGCGCTGCACGTCGATCCAATGCTCGGCGAAGCTGCGGCATTCCTGACGGAACTGGGCCACCGGCACGGCGTCCTTGTCTTTGCCGGCCTCCCGGTATTTTTGCTCGATCTGCCATTCGATGGGCAGGCCGTGGCAATCCCAGCCCGGCACATAGACCGAATCCCGGCCCATCATCTGCTGCGAGCGCACGACGACGTCCTTGAGGATCTTGTTGAGCGCGGTGCCGAGATGGATATGGCCGTTGGCGTAGGGCGGCCCGTCATGGAGCACGAACTTCTCCCGCCCCGCGGACTGGGCGCGCAGGCGCTGATAAAGCCCGAGCTTGGCCCAGCGTTCGAGCAGCGCCGGTTCGCGCTTGGGCAATTGCGCCTTCATGGGGAAGTCGCTGCGGGGCAGCGCCACGGTCTTGCGGTAGTCGGTCGTCATGATGTCACTCGCCGCTTGTCGGCCTTGGCTCGGGAAAGCAGATCTTCCGGGCCGTCCACCGGATGCGCCGCCAAAATCGCGCGTGCCCGCTGACAATCCTCGGCGATCTGCGCCTTGAGGCTGTCGATCCCGTCGAATTTCCGCTCCGGGCGGATCGTCTCGACGAAGCGCACGCGGAGCCAGCGGCCATAGATATCGTCGGAGAAATCGAACAGATGGACCTCGAGACGCGGCTCGGTACCGTCGAAGGTGGGGCGCCAACCCAGATTGGCCACGGACGGATGCCAGTCTACCGTCTCGTCGAGACCCTGCCCACGGCCGAGGCCGGCCCAGGTGGCGTAGACCCCGTTCACCGGCTGCAGCAGGCCCGCCACGGCGAGATTGGCCGTCGGAAAGCCCAACTGATGGCCGCGCCGCTCGCCGCCGCCCACGCGGCCCTCGATCTCCCAGTAGCGCCCGAGGATGCCCGCCACGCCGGCCATATCGCCCTGGCGCAACAGCTCGCGCGCCTCGCTGGCCGAGTAGACGCGCGCACCCGACCCGGCCGCGGCCACTTGTGTGACCTCATAGCCCGCCTCCGCCGCCATGGCCCGCAGCAGCGCGACATCGCCTTGGCGGGCGCGGCCGAAGGCAAAATCGTAACCGACCACGACATGGCGGGCGCCAACGCCCGCGGCCAATACCTCGGTCACGAAATCGGGCGCCGGCATGGCGGCGAACGCGGTATCGAAGCGCAGCAGAAACAGGTAATCAACGCCGAGGGCGGCGAATTGGCGGACCTTGACGCGAAAGGGAGTCAGCCGGAACGGGCCGGTCGCGCGGCCCAGCACCGCGCGCGGATGAGGTTCGAAAGTCAGCGCCGCAAGCGGCGCCTCCAAGCGCTCCGCCACACGCCGTGCTTGGGCGATCACGGCCTGATGACCGAGGTGCACGCCATCGAAATTGCCGATGGCAACCACGGCGCCGCGCGCCAATTCCGGTACGCGCCGGTAATGCCGGATAATGCGCACTGCCGCGCTCCGCTCCTATTCCTCAAGGTCGAGATAGCAAGAAAAACGGCGCAGAGCATAGGCGCTAGCCCCTCGCTTGGCCAGGACTTAGCCGGCGCCGCGCCGGCCTCGCCGTGGCGCGCAGGTCCGCCTACGCCTCGCCTCGCGCGCGCGACGGCACCTGGATCAAGGCGTCGCCGTCGACCACGAGGGTCTCGCCAACGGCGCAGACGGTGCGGAACGAAACGCGCTGTTTCTCAGGTATCAGTTCCTTGACCGTGACCCGCGCCACGACCTCGTCGCCGGCCCGCACCGGCGCCTTGAACTGTAGCGTCTGGGTCACATAGATACAGCCCGGCCCCGGCATCCTGGTGCCGATCACGGTGGAAATCATGGCCGCCGTGTACATGCCGTGGACGATCGGCGCCTTGAATATGGTCTTGGCGGCGAAAGCCTCGTCGAAGTGCAGCGGGTTGACGTCGCCCGAAACGTCGGCGAAGGCGCGCACGTCGTCTTGGCTGATGACGCGGCGGTACTCGGCGCTCATGCCGATGCGAAGGTCCTCGTAGTCGTAGGCGGTCAGGCCGTCCACGGTTTGCATGGCGCCTCTGTCCTTGGCGATCTCTGCGATGGGTTGCGGAAATTGTGCAGTGCAATATGAAGCGACTATACGATGATCGCCGACACGGCCGCAAGAGCGGCCCTAGGTCATTCAATCCTTATAGGTTCTTTGCGAAAGTATTCAGCATGGCCGCCACGGCCGGCCCGTTATTTCCGGATTTTGCAGCGCACAACGGGGGCATGCCGCAATTGACAGCTTTGGGCGCGCGCCATAGACAACGGCGGATAGGGGCTCACCAGGCACTCGATCGTCGCCGCCACTCGAGTCAAGCCGCCCCATGAGCCAATATCGCCGTTCCTCGGTATTAGCGGCCAAAACAGGGCCAAAATAGGGAGAGTCTCATGGCTAAGTTTCCGACGGTTCGCACGCCCACGATCGAAGAGGTCCTGAACATCGCGGACGGCTTCGGCATGACCATCTCGGTGGAGGACGCCGAATCCTTCCGCGGCCTGATGGCCGGCACGATTGCCTCGTATCACCGCATCGACGATCTCGTCGAGCCCAAGCTGGCGGTGAAATATCCGCGGGCACGGGGCTATCGGCCCGAGCCGGCGGAGAACAAGTACAACGCCTGGTACTGGAAGAGCGAGGTCAAGGGCAAGAAGCGCGGCCCGCTTGCCGGCAAGACCGTGGTGTTGAAGGACAATACCTGCCTCGCCGGCGTGCCCATGATGAACGGTGCGTCGGTGCTGGAAGGCTTCGTGCCCGATATCGACGCCACCATGGTCACCCGCATCCTCGATGCCGGCGGCACCATCATCGGCAAGGCCGCCAACACCTACCTCTGCTTCGACGGCGGCAGCGCCACCCCCGCCACCGGCATGGTGGAAAACCCGCACAAGAAGGGCTATTCCTCCGGCGGCTCTTCCGCCGGCAGCGCCGTGCTCGTTTCGATCGGCGAAGCCGACATGGCGATGGGCGGCGACCAGGGCGGCTCGATCCGCATTCCCGCCTGCTGGACCGGGGTTTACGGCCACAAGCCGACGCACGGCCTGGTGCCCTATACCGGCGTCTTCCCGATCGAGCAGACGCTGGACCATACCGGCCCCATGGCGCGCAACGTCACCGACGTCGCCACCCTGCTGCAGGTCATCGCCGGGCCGGACGGCAACGATCCGCGCCAGATCGGCTGCAAGACGCAGAACTACGTGCGCGCGCTCAGCAAGGGCGCCAAGGGCCTGACCATCGGCGTGCTCAAGGAAGGCTTCGGCCACCCCGAAAGCGAGCGCGTGGTGGACGCCAAGGTCAAAACCGCGATCAATGCCTTCAAAAAGCTCGGCGCCAAGGTCAAGGAAATCTCGGTGCCGATGCACTTGGACGGGCCGCATATCTGGAACGCCATCGCCGTGGAGGGCGCCACCGAGCTGATGCTCAAGGGCAACTCCATGGGCACCAACTGGGAGGGCTATTACACCACCTCGCTTTTGGACGCCTACGCCCGCGGCTGGCGCTCGCGCCCGGACGATCTCTCGGAGACGGTCAAGCTGGTCATGCTGCTGGGCCAGTTCATGCACGACAACTATCACGGCCGCTATTACGCCAAGGCCCAGAACCTCAGCCGCAAGCTGCGCGAGAGCTATGACGAGGTCCTGGCCGAGGTCGATCTGCTGGCCATGCCGACGCTGCCCATGCGCGCCCAAAAGCTGCCCGCGCCCGATTGCTCGCGCGAGGAATATGTCGCCAAGGCGCTCGAGATGCTGGCCAACACGGCGCCGTTCGACTGCTCGAGCCACCCCAGCATGAACGTCCCCTGCGGCAAGGAGGCAGGGCTGCCCATCGGCATGATGCTGGTCGGCAAACGCTACGACGATGCCACGGTGATTCAGGCGGCGCGCGCCTTCGAGAAGGCCACCGACTGGAAGAAGATGTAGCCGGCCAGGGCGCGGACAACGCGAGCGAAGGGGGAGCCGGCTGGACCGGCGCCCCCGCGCCCCCCATATTCAACGATGTCGCGTGCCCATCGCGGGGGGAGCCGATCATGACGCAGGCCGAGAGCCAATCGAGCAACGCCGGCCCAGGCTACGCCGGGCATCCCAGCTATCGCATCGACTTCGAGCCGTGCCCGAAGCGCATCCGCGCGGTCTTCAACGGCGAGACCATCGTCGATAGCAGCCGCGCCAGGCTGCTGCTCGAGACCGCGCATGTGCCGGTCTATTACTTCCCGCGCGCGGATGTGCGCCTGGATCTAGCCCGACGCACCGCGCATGGCAGTCATTGCCCGTTCAAGGGCGACGCCTGCTACTGGACCCTCGCGGTCGCCGAACGGAGCGCCGAAAACGCCATCTGGAGCTACGAGGCGCCCTTCGACGAGGTCTTGGCAATCAAGGACTACGTCGCCCTCTATTGGGACAAGCTCGACCATTGGTACGAGGCGGACGAAGAAATCTTCGACCACGCCCGCGCTCCCGATACCCCCAATACCAAAGAGCGCTGAGCGCCACGCGCCGCTAAGCTGTCTTCTGCCGGGCTAGGCCGAGCTCGGCGATGGTCTCCTCGCGCATCTTGAATTTCTGGATCTTGCCCGTCACCGTCATGGGAAAGCCGTCCACGAACCTGACGTAGCGCGGGATCTTGAAGTGGGCGATCTGGCCCTTGCAGAACGCCTTGATCTCGTCCTCGTTGGCCGCCTCGCCGTCCTTCAGCTTGATCCAGGCGCATAGCTCTTCGCCGTATTTCTCGTCCGGCACGCCGATCACCTGAACGTCCTGGATCTTCGGGTGCCGGTAGAGGAACTCCTCGATCTCGCGCGGATAGACGTTTTCGCCGCCGCGGATCACCATGTCCTTGATGCGCCCCACGATATTGCAATAGCCCGCTTCGTCGATGGTGGCCTGGTCGCCGGTGTGCATCCAGCCCGCCGCGTCGATCGCCTCGGCCGATTTGTCGTCGTCGTTCCAATAGCCGAGCATGACGCAATAGCCCCGGGTCAGCACCTCGCCGGGGGTTCCCGGCGGCAGGATGCCGCCCTCGGTATCGACGATCTTGACCTCCGCGTGAGGATGAACCCGACCCACGGTCGAAACCCGGCGCTCGAGCGGATCGTCGGCCGAGCTCTGGAAACTCACCGGGCTGGTCTCGGTCATGCCGTAGGCGATGGTCACCTCGGCCATGTTCATTTCGCCGATCACCCGTTTCATGACCTCGATCGGGCAGGGCGAGCCGGCCATGGTGCCGGTGCGCAGCGACGACAGGTCGAAGTTGGCGAACTCCGGGTGATCGAGCTCGGCGATGAACATGGTCGGCACGCCATAGAGCGCGGTGCAGCGTTCGGCCTCGATGGTCTTGAGCACCTCCAGGGGATCGAAGCCCTCGCTGGGGTAGACCATGGTGGCGCCGTAGCAGATCGCCATGAGATTGCCCATGACCATGCCGAAGCAGTGGTAAAGCGGCACCGGGATGCAGACCCGGTCCCGATCGGTCAGCCGCAGCGCCTGGCCGTTGAAATAGCCGTTGTTGAGGATGTTGTGATGGGTCAGCGTGGCCCCTTTCGGAAAGCCCGTGGTGCCGCTGGTGAACTGGATGTTGATGGCGTCGTCGAACTGCAGCTCCCCGGCCAGCGCCTCGATGCGCGCGTCCAGGGCGTCGTTCGCCAGCGCCGGAATATCGGCGAAGTTGTACATGCCCGCGGTCTTTTCGACGCCCAAGCGCACCACGGTGCGCAGATGCGGCAGCTTGGCGGCGCTGAGCGCGCCGGGCGCGGCGGCGTCGATCTCGGGCGCCAGCTCGCGAAGCATGCCGATATAGTCGCTCGACTTGAAGGCGGG
>JAUVWK010000502.1 GCA_030604165.1 Alphaproteobacteria bacterium
CAAATGGATCGACATGCGACCTCCCGAATATCGGCCACGGA
Source organism: Alphaproteobacteria bacterium (assembly GCA_030604165.1). Lineage (GTDB taxonomy): Bacteria > Pseudomonadota > Alphaproteobacteria > UBA828 > UBA828 > JAUVWK01. The sequence goes on from JAUVWK010000502.1 coordinate 42, forward strand.
CATCCGGTTTGCAGTGCAAGACCGACGCAAGTTCGACTACAGTTCTTTGGTCCTTTTCAGCCAGGAGGTTGCAATGCGCATGATGCTCAGGTGGACGGTCCCCGTAGAGCGAGGGAACGAGACGATCGAGGATGGCTCTCTTGCAATAACGCTCGAGTCGCTGCTGGAGGAAATGAATCCCGAAGCGGCCTATTTCTGGGTCGAGAAAGGCAAGCGCGCCGGGATGGTAATCTTCGACATGGAGGATCCGACGCAAATCCCGCAACTCGCAGAGCCGCTGTTCCTAAACCTCAACGCCGCAGTCGAATTCGTGCCGGTTATGAACGGGGACGATTTGCGGAGCGCTCTGGAACAAGTGAAGGCCTAACCAGCAGAGAGTTACCTTATCGTCGGCAGGGAACTGCCCCGGTATCGGCAACCAGAATTGCCGCGGACGGTTTTAGGCGCGCCCCTGTTACAGGGCTGTCTCAACTCTGAAGCGGGATGAGAGGACGTTTGCTGCGCGCTCAATGGACGGGTCTATCGAGGTCGAATGTCCGGTTAGGGTCAACACCGGCTGTTGATGGACCCGTCAGATTAGGTCCGCTTCTCCCTCAACAGCAGACTTTCAGCGCGGGAAAGCGGACGTTCAAGCCGTCGGCTCGGCGAGATCTCAAACTGGGGCACTACCCAAGGCCAACGGCGCTTGACCCTGCGGTTCCCGTCGCCCTACGGTGGCCAGTGTGATCACAAGGCCCACGCCGCCGCGAGGCGCAGCGGCGGGCGCCGCTTGGCGGAGGACCGTACCATGGCAGAGTCGAAGGGAGTCGCGTACCGCAAGGGAGAATACATGGCGCTCGACGAGGCGCGCATCGACATCGTGGATCCGGCGGTGACGAAAAGCGACGTGGTCTTCGATGCCATATCGGTTTGGGACGGTAACTTTTTTCGGCTCGAGGATCACTTGGAACGCTTCCGCGCCTCTTGCGAGTATGTGCGCATGACACCGCCCTGCTCCGAAGACGAGATCCGCCATATCATGGCGCAATGCGTGGAAAGGGCCGGCTTCTCCGAGGCCGTGGTCTTTATTTTGTGCACCCGCGGCCGTTATGCGGGCGGGGTCGCGTTCGGCGATCCGCGCACCTGCGAGAACGAGTTCATCGCCTACGCCGTGCCCTATTACTGGGTGGTGCCGAAGGAGCGCGCCCAGACCGGCACGCACCTTTGGATCGGCGAAACGCGCCGCGCGCCCGACGCCGCGATCAACCAGCGGGTCAAGAACTTCAATCGCATGGACCTGACACGGGCCCAGTTCGAGGCCTTCGACCATGGCGCCGACGCGCCGCTGCTGCTTTCCATGGACGGCTACTTGACCGAGGGACCGGGCTTCAACATCTGGATCATCAAGGACCGCAAGGCCTTCACGCCGGGGGAAAACTTGCTCGAAGGCATCACCCGCCGCGCCGTGTTCGATCTCTGCGGCGAGATCGGCCTTAGCGCCGAGACGGCGAACCTCAAGCCGGAAGACCTGCACCGGGCGGACGAAGCCTTCATCTCGTCTTCCGCCGGGGGTGTGATCCCGGTGACGCGGATCAACGACCGGCCCATCGCCAACGGCGCGCCGGGGCTGACCTCGTGCCAGCTGCGCGACCGCTATTGGGAGAGGCGCGCCGAGGGCTGGTACGCCACGCCGGTGGCGGATTGGCTGGCCGCGCCGCAAGCGCAGGCCGCCAGCGCCGAATAGCGCGGGCCGAGCCTTCACATCGTGGCGCTGCCGGCGCCGCTGGCGTGCGGTCGCAGCTCGATACAGATTCCGCATAGGATGACCGGGCGCGGCAAATTGCGCCAGGCGAGGCCGGCATGAAGCTGGCGGTGATGGCAGCCGGGGCAGTGGGCGGCTACTTCGGCGCCCGGCTCGCAGCCGCCGGCGAGGACGTGCACCTGATCGCGCGCGGGGCGCAGGCGGAGGCCCTCAAGCGAAACGGGCTGCGGCTCGAAAGCCCACTCGGCGATCTCGTTCTCAGCCAGCCTTCCGTGCACGAGGAGCCGGCCGCCATCGGGCCGGTGGACGTGGTGCTATTCACCGTGAAGCTGTGGGATACGGAGACGGCCGGCGCGGCCTGTCGCCCGCTCATCGGTCCCGACACCTGCGTCATCAGCCTGCAAAACGGTGTCGATAGCGCGGCCCGGCTGCGTCCCCTGCTGGGCGAGGCGCACGTCGTCGGCGGCGTCGCCTACATCGCGGCGGACATCGCCGAGCCCGGCGTCATCCGCCACAACAGCAGCTTCGCACGGCTCCAATTCGGCGAACGCGATGGGCGCGCCAGTCCGCGCCTGAAAGCTTTCGCGGCGCTCTGCGCGCGGGCCGGTGTCGAGGCGCGGCTGAGCCCGGACGTGGCCAAGGATCAATGGGAGAAGTTCGTCTTCCTCGTCGCCTTGAGCGGCACGACGGCCCTGACCCGCTCGCCGATCGCGCCGATTCTGGCCGACCGCGACTGCCGGGCGCTGTTTTTGGCGGTGATGGAAGAGGTCGTGGCGGTCGGCCGCGCCAAGGGCGCAGCCCTCGACGAGCACTTTGCCGAGGACCGCTTGCGTTTTGCCGAGACCCTGCCCACCGGCATGAAAGCCTCGATACTACAAGACTTAAAACGCGGCAATCGCCTCGAACTCGAGTGGCTCTCCGGCGCGGTGCTCGAGCTCGGTCGCGCGCTCGGCATCGCAACGCCCGCCAACGCCGCGATTTTCGCCGGCCTGAAACTTCATGCCAAGGGACC
>JAUVWK010000120.1 GCA_030604165.1 Alphaproteobacteria bacterium
GCGACGAGAACCACGAGTTCTCGATGACCAATGTCATGCCGATGTTTGCCACGGTTGTCGACGCAGCGGAGGTGTGTCAGGCCCTGGGTCGCTAGCGGCGAGGTCCGCTCAGAGTCAATCCGCGACCTTCCGGGCCTCGGTCAAGCACTCCCGCTTAGTGGCGGATTTCGGGCGTTTGGGCGCCGCCGTTGACAGCGCGCAAGATTCAAGATGTTCTTTGCGGTGAGGGTGTGTCGTGGGTTCGCGTTCCGCTAGGAGAATGCCATGACCCTCGAAGTCAAAGTTCTCGATTTGGGCGATATCGAACTGGAGACGAGTTTTCTGGTGCTCGCTCGAAACCCGGGCGAGATCGCCCGCGTGCCGACCTTCGGCTATCTCATCCTCGGCGGCGAGGCGCCGCTCCTTGTCGACACGGGATACCGCGTGCCAGAGATCATGGAGCGGCTCGATATGGTCGGCATCCAGAGCGAGGAACAGCTGCTCGAGACGCAACTGCAGAATCACGGCCTCAAATACGGCGATGTGAAATACATCCTGCACACCCATCTTCATATCGATCATGCCGGCAAGGACGATCTGTTTCCCGACAACACCACCGTCGTGATCAATCGCCGTGAGCTGGAGTACGCCGTTTCGGGCATCATGGGCGAGCAGTATCCGGCCGAAGATATCAAGCATCTGATCGACCGTTTGCACGCGCAGCACGCGCTACGGCTGCTCGACCTGGAATTGTCCGGGCCGGAAGAGATCATGCCGGGCGTGGTGTGCGAGGCCGCGTATGCGCACACCGAAGGGTCGATGAATATTCACATCGAGACCGCGGAAGGCACGGTCTGTGTCTGCGGCGATGTCATCTATGACATCAACGACCAGCTCGTGGACCCGCTTTATCAAGTTCTCGAAAGCGAGCCGGCGACCACGGGCAACCACGGCACCACGAAGCGCGCCGAGAAGGCGAGCATCAAGAAGATGCTCAATTCCAGCCGCTTTCTGGCGCCGATCCACGATAGACCGGCGTTGATAGAGAAGGGACAAGTGGTCGGCCGTCTGCACGATTCGATGCCCGGCCCAACGGTCGAAACACTCGAGCCGCGAAACTGGTTCCCGGTTTAGGGCCCGCCACGCGGCGCCCGCGAGCGCAGCCGCCGGTGCTGCGGGACAACGCCGTCAGGGCCTTCCGGCGCGGCGACAAGGTGATGTAGCCCGGCGCCGCGATCGGCTGGACGGCGCGGGAGGCGCCCGTTCAATTGGGCCAGCCGAACTCGAGCGCGGCTTTGATGGCGTCGGGAGAAATCTCTATGGGCCCGCAGCGATGGCGACAATTCGCCGCACCGAAAGCCCGCACAAGAAGTATGGATTCCGTTGACCGAAACCGCAGTCCGGATATGATCGTCATTGGTAAGGTGCCTGCGCCTCGATTGCATACGGGGGGATAGCGCACTTGAGTTCGCTGCGGAACCCGGGGGAATAACGGCTCGCTCAGCAGCCCGGCGAGGGGTGGTGACGGCGGTGCGGCGGGCTTCGGGGAGGAACCGACATGAGCACGGAAACGCACGGCACACCGAAGTCGAACACGGCGCTTCGGGTGAAGGCGCTTGAGTCTCTCTTGCTCGAGAAAGGGCTTATCGACCCGGCGGCGCTCGACGAGGTTATCGACACCTACGAGAACAAGATCGGGCCTAAGAACGGCGCCAAGGTGGTCGCCCGCGCTTGGACCGATCCGGAATACAAGAAGCGGCTGCTCACCGACGGCTCCGCGGCCATTGCCGAACTCGGCTACTCCGGCGTCCAGGGCGAGGATATGGTGGTCGTAGAGAACACACCTGAGGTGCACAACATCGTGGTGTGCACTTTGTGTTCGTGCTTTCCGTGGCCGACGCTGGGCCTACCGCCGGTCTGGTACAAGTCGGCTCCCTACCGATCTCGGGCGGCCATCGATCCGCGAGGGGTGTTGCGAGAGTTCGGCGTCAACATCCCAGAAGGCGTCGAAGTTAGGGTCTGGGACAGCAACGCGGAGCTCCGCTACCTGGTGCTTCCCGAGCGTCCGCCCGCAACCGAGGGCATGAGCGAAGCGGAACTGGCCGCACTCGTCACGCGGGATTCGATGATTGGCGTGACCAAGATAGAGCCCGCGAAAAAGTAGCGTGCCTTGATGCGGGCGCGGCCGCCGGGGCAGGCGGCACCTCGGGCCGGGACAGACGGTTGAAGCGTTGGGAGTGCGATCGATGCGCAAGATACTCAAGGTGCCGGCGCTCGACATGCCCAGCCGCCAAGGAGCGGCCGCCTTGCCACGTGACGAAGGGGGGCCCGTATTCGCAGAGCCCTGGCAAGCGCACGCCTTCGCCATTGTGATGGCGCTATACGAGGAGGGGCATTACACCTGGGCCGAGTGGGACGACTACTTAGGTCACGCAATCGATTCGCCGGGCTACTACGGTCCGGCCGACGGAGATCACCGTTCGCGTGCCGAAACCGCGTCGGCGAAAGACGCCGGCCACGCGGACGGCGAGCCGGTGCGGCCTAACTTTAGCCCCTGGATTGCCGCCTGCCTGGACGATGGTTCGCGGTACTTCGATCGCTGGCTTAGCGCTTGCGAAAAGCTCCTGGCCAGCAAGGGTTTGGTGACGGAGGAGGAGCTTGACGACAGGACGGCCGCGCTCGCGGCGGCGGAAGGCGCGGCGCCGAGGTTCGCTTGTGGCGACCGGATCGTCGTGCGTAACATCGATCCCGTCGGGCATACTCATCTGCCGCTCTACCTGCGCGGCAAGAACGGCATCGTTCAGCGCGACCACGGGGTGTTAATCGTCCCCGAAACCGGCGACCACGGCGGGAGTGAGAAATTGCAGCACGTCTACAGCGTGCGCTTCGCCGCGCGGGAAATATGGGGCGCGGACGCCTCGGATCGCAACAGCCTGCATTTCAACGTGTGGGACAACTACATGGATCCCGCCTGAAGGCGATATCCGGCCGGATCGCGCGACAGGGGAAAAAGGAGAGACGAGGAATGGCCAAGTTGCCTGGCGAGGAAGCAATAGACTTGCTGCCCCGGGACGAGGGAAGACCCGTCTTCACCGAGCCCTGGTCAGCGCGCGCCTTCGCCATCGTGGTCAAGATGTATGACAAGCACCACTATTCGTGGCCCGAGTGGGTTGACTATTTCAGCGCCGAACTCGCGCCGCCGGCACACTACCCACGGCCAGAAGGGGATGACGAGCGGCCAGAGGGGGATAACGAGCGGAGTGTCGACATCGCCGCGTCGAAGCTGACCGGCGATTCGGAGCGCGTTGACGCCGAGTATTCCGGGTACTGGCTTGCCGCTTGCGAGAAGCTCCTGGCCGCCAAGGGCATCGTGACGAAGGCGGAGCTTGACGACCGGACGGCCGCGCTTGCGGAGGCGGAAAGCCCCGGGCCAAGGTTCGCACCCGGCGATCGCATTGTCGTGCGCAAGGTCGATCCGGCCGGGTACAGCCATCTGCCGCTTTATGTTTGCGACAAGAGCGGCGTGGTCGAGCGCGATCTCGGATTGTCCGCTTCTCCCGGCGCCGGCGAGAGCCGACAGCGCGTCTACACCGTGCGCTTCACCGCTCGGGAGCTCTGGGGTTCGGACGCTTCGGGTCGCGACAACCTGTTTTTCAGCGTGTGGGACAGCCATATGGATTCGGCCTGAAGGCCATATCCGGCCGGATCGCGTGACTGCGGTAGGTCGGGTTCCGCGGCGACCAAGTTCGGCACCACCCCCTAATCCAAACGCACCACCTCGCCCGTGGCCGCCGATTGCTCGGCGGCGAGGATGGTGCGCACGGCCTCCATCGCTTCTTCCGGGGTGATGATGTCCGGCTTTTTGCCGGCGGCGGCACAGCGCGCGAAATACATGATCTCTTCCCTGAGCGCGCCGCCGGTAATGCCGTGGAGCTCCGGCCAATAGGTCGTATCCGGGCCCGCGAAGCCCTGCCGCGAGCAAACGCCGAGATTGGGGAAGGTATCCTGGATGTGCACGAAGCCCTCGGTGCCGATGATCGACATGCGCTCGTCGATCACGAAGGGCGCGCTCTCGGGCATCGTCCAGGCGCTCTCGTAGATCGCGCTCGCACCGTTGTCGAAGCGATACATGACATGGGCGATGTCGGGGTTTTCGAGCTCGCGCACACGGGTCGTCTGGGCGTAGGCGCTGACGGCGCGCGCGCCGGTGAACCAGAGCATGAGATCGGTGTCGTGGATGCCGGTGTCGGCGATGGGGCCGGTCTTTTTGAGCAGCTCGTCGCCCCACGCGGCGGGGATGTTGCGCCGCGAATTGAGCGCCACGACCTTGCCGATTTTGCCGGCCTCGATCTCGCGCTTGGCGGCGAGGCAACGCGGATTGAAACGGCAGACATGACCGACCATGAGGATGCCGGTGGCCTGTCTCGCCGCCGCGCAAATCCGCTCGCAATCTCCCAGGGTCTTGGCCATGGGCTTTTCGAGAAAGACATGCTTGCCGGCTTCCAACGCGGCAATCGCCGGCTCGACGTGATCATGCCCCACCGTTACCACGTGCACCGCGTCGATCTTGGGGTCTCGCAAAAGCTCGCGATAGTCGGTGTAGGTCTGCTTGACCTCGTATTTTTCGGCGATCTCTGCTAGCCGGGTCTCGTTCAACTCGCAGAGCGCCGCGAGCTCGACCCCGGGGATGGCCGAGAGCGTGCCGCAGTGGATCTCGCCGAACCAGCCGACGCCGATCACGGCTACCCTCAAGGTGTCCATGGCGTGCCTCTCATTGTTGTGCTCGGCCACAGGGAACAGGAACAGGAACAGGAACCGAGCGGCCAAGCTTTAAGGAATCATCCGCATCTCGCGCAGCGTCTTGAAATAGCGCGCGAACATATCTTCCGTGAAGACGATCTCGGTGAAGCCGTAGCTGATGCGCTTGCGGTCCTCGAGGATGATGTCCCAGTCGCGCCCGAACACCCAGTCGGCGAAGATCCAGTTGGCGAGCTCGTCCATGCGGTAGTTTTCCAACTGGTAGCGTTTGACGATGTCGTCCCAGACGGGGCCCTTGTCTTCCATGAGGCCGGCGAGCGAGCACGGCCGCACCGTGCCGCGGCGGCAGCCGAAAGCCTCGCCGATGGAGTGCCACAGATTCTCCCAGCGGAAACAGTCCCCGTTGGTAATGTTGAACTCTTCGCCCGCGCAACTGGGCTCGGTCGCGGCCCAAACCTCGAAGCGGCCGAGAATCTCGGCGTCGGTGTATTTGTTGAGCGCCTCCCACGCCGCGGGCCGACCCGGAAAATCGAACGGGATGTCGAGCTCGCGCGCGATGGTGGCATAGACCGAGATGAAGTTGAGCGTGTTCAGCGGCACGCCGGCCGACAGGCCGATCACGATCTCGGGCCGTACCATGGTCGCGTTCCAGCGTTTGCCCTCTTGGAACTCGAGCAGAAAATCCTGCTGGTTGTAATAGAAGTTCGGCGGCATGTGCCGCGGGTCGGTCTCCACCGACGGCGTCTTGTAGGGGCCGAGGTGACAACCGTAATATTTGCCGCCCTGGGTCAGCACCACGCGCTCGAGATCGGGGGCGATCTTGTCGATGGCCTGCACCGCGATGCGCAGGAGGGCAAGATTGCCCTCGATATTCTCGGCCTCGAAGCCGCCGGCCAGCCCGCAATAGAAGAGGTGCGTGACGTCGCTCAGACCCGCGAGCTTGGCCTCGGCATCGGCCTCGTCTTCCAGATCGACGCTGATGAACGTCGCGCTCGTCTCGAAACCGGGCGCCTGCCGACTCAGGCCCACGATCTCCCAATCGCCCGCTTGCTCGAGCGCCCGCACCACGTTTCGCCCGGTTGTCCCGCGGGCCCCGACAACGGCCGCCTTTTTCTTTGCCATGGAAGCTCTCCCTTTCGCTCCGCCAACCTGGTGCGCTGCTTGAGGGTTTCCAGATTAACCCGACAGGGCAGCGCGCGCGCGACAAAAGCGCGCTGGCGTCACGCGGATAAACACGGCCCGCAAACAACGCCGGGACAAAGCGCGACTGTTACGGAGATAATGGCCACGGTCGATTGACGGCTCTGCTTGTAAGAGAGGGACATGGCGATATCAGCGAAGGCCTCCGACCGCCGCATCCCGGGACGCGAACGCTGTGTGCTGCGCTATTTGCTGGATCGGCTGGCGGCCGAAACGCCGGACAAGATCTGGTGCAAGTTCGAGGACGGCTCGTCATGGAGCTACGCGAAGATGCGCGAGGAGAGCATTCGCACCGCCATCGGCCTGCAGTCGCTGGGCGTGAGGCAGGGCGAGCATGTGTTGTCGTGGCTGCCCAACGGCGCCGACGCCCTGCGCCTGTTTTTCGGCCTCAACTATATGGGCGCGGTCTACGTGCCGATGAACACCGCCTATCGGGGCAACCTGCTGGCCCACGTGGTCGAGAACTCGGACGCCACGCTACTCGTGGCCCACGCCGACCTGGTGCCGCGCCTCGCCGAGATCGACCGCGCCGCCCTCGAGCGGGTCGTCTCGATCGGCGGCGATGCCCCAGAGATTACTGGCCTCGAGGCGCATCCGCAGACGGTGCTCGAGCCCGCGGGCGGGGCGCTGGCGCCGCTCGAGCGCGAGATCGAGCCGTGGGATACCCAGGCCATCGTCTACACCTCCGGCACCACCGGCCCGTCGAAGGGCGTGCTGTCGTCCTATCTGCACCAATATTCCTTGTTCGGTCCCGAGACCAAGCCGTTCATCACGGCGGACGACCGCTACATGATCAATCTGCCGCTGTTTCACATGGGCGGGACGGGCCTGACCTTTTGCATGCTGGCCCATCACGGCTCCATCGCGCTGGTGGACTCGTTCAACACCGAGCGGTTCTGGCCCGCGATCCGCGAGAGCGGCACGACCATCGTCTTCCTGCTGGGCGTGATGGCGAACTTCGTGGCGGCGCAACCGCCGGCGCCGGACGACCGCGACCATCCCTTGCGGTTGGTCGGCATGGTGCCGCTGCTCGACGATATCAAGCGCTTTGCCGAGCGCTTCGGCCTCGAGGTCTACAGCCTTTACGGCATGACCGAGATTTCGACGCCGATCATCACCGGGATGACGCCGGAGATTCCCGGCACCTGCGGCCGGGTCCGCGCCGGCGTCGAGGTGCGCATCGTCGACGCCAACGACTGCGAGCTGCCCGACGGCACGGTGGGCGAGTTCATCGTGCGCACCGATCGGCCATGGGCGATGAATCACGGCTATTACAAAAACCCGGAGGCGACGGCCGAGGCTTGGCGCAACGGCTGGTTCCATACCGGCGATGCCGGCAGGCGCGACGCGGACGGTAATTATTATTTCGTCGACCGCTTGAAGGACTCGATCCGCCGCCGCGGCGAAAACATCTCGTCGCTCGAACTCGAGATCGAAGTGTCGGCGCACCCCGCGATCCGCGAGGCCGCCGTGATTCCGGTGCCCAACGAGATGAGCGAGGACGAGGTCATGGCGGTGGTCTCGCCGGCGCCGGGAGAAACCATCGACCCGGTGGATTTGATCGAGTTTCTACGCCCTCGCGTGGCCCATTTCATGATCCCGCGCTTCATCCGGATCCTCGACGATCTGCCCAAAACACCAACGGCGAAAGTGCGCAAGACCGTGCTGCGGGAGGAGGGCATCACCCCCGACACCTGGGACCGCGAGGCCGAGGGCATCCGGATCAAGCGCGAGCGGATCGGTGGTCGGTCGCGTTAGCTTTTTTTGCTCACGGCAGCGGACCTATTGGCCCGCAC
>JAUVWK010000455.1 GCA_030604165.1 Alphaproteobacteria bacterium
CGAGCCGCGCCACCACGCTCTCCACGCCCTCGCGCCGCGCGAGCGTTTCCACCGCATAGCCGGCCCTTTGCAAGTGGCGCGCCGCGTAAGCGCAGATCGCCCGGCTGTCGCCCGGCGGATAGGGCGAAGGAAGCGCGATGAGCTCGCTCAGAATGGCGGCGAGCGCCTCGCCGAGCGCCGCTTCGCTCACCACGCTACGCTTCCCGGAGCCTGGCACCGCGCCGGCGTCGTGGCTTCGTGCTTGGCCATGGCGAGGCCCCCTTGCTTTCTCCCGTGTGGCGACCAATGGTGAAAAAACCATGGCACGGCAGAATTATGACACGAAACATGGGCGCAGCGGCCCGCCGCGCCGCAATACCTGGCCGCGTCGCAAGTCTTGGAGGCGAAGGCCATGACGATCACCGAGCGGACGGTCAAGGCGATCAACGAAGAGAGTCAGGAGATTCCAATCTCGCGCGAGCGCACGGCGGAGTTGCCGGTCGAGCTCAACCAATTGCACGACGCGGCTCTGGCGGCGCGGCCACAACACGATGTCGACCGCGACCCGGCTGATTTTCTGCGCGTGCTTCACGCCCTCAAGGGGTAACGGCCATGGCGGTCGCGGATGATCTGTCGGCCTTGTCGCTGTGCGATGTCGCCGACTCCTTGAAGGCCGGCGCGCTCGACGCCGTGGCGCTGATGGAAGCGACGCTGGCGCGGATCGAGCGCCTCGACCCCGAGCTCCACGCCTTCATTCACTGCGACGTCGATGCCGCGCTCGAGAAGGCGCGCGGCGCCGACCAGGCGCGCGCCCGGGGCGACCAGACGGGCCCCTTGCACGGCGTGCCCATGGTGCACAAGGACATGTTCTATCGAGCCGATCGGGTCTCTACTTGCGGCACCCGGATCCGGCGGAACTTCAAGGGCCGCGAGACCGCGACCGTGCTGCGCCGACTGGATCGGGCGGGGGCGATCGATCTCGGCGGCCTGGCCATGGTGGAGTTCGCCCTCGGCCCGCACGGCTTCAACGGGCATTTGCCGCGCTGCCGCAATACCTGGAATTTCGAGCGCGTGCCGTGCGGCTCGTCGAGCGGCTCGGGCACGGCGGTTGCCGGACGCCTGGTCTATGGCGCGCTCGGCTCGGATACCGGCGGCTCGGTACGTTGCCCGGCAGCCGCCAACGGCGTGGTCGGCTTGACTCCGACCTACGGCCGGGTCAGCCGCTATGGCGCCATGCCCATGTGCTGGTCGATGGACGTGATGGGGCCGCTGACCCGAACGGTGCGCGATTGCGCGCGCCTGCTCACGGTGATCGCGGGGGCGGACGAGATGGACGCGACCTCGAGCGCGGAGCCGGTGCCGGATTACGAGCAGGATTTGGAGAGATCGCTCGCCGGCACGCGGGTCGGCGTGCCAAGGGGGTATTTCGATAGCGAGCTCGAGCCAGCCGTGGCCGCGGTGCTGCAAGAGAGCCTGGCGGTGTTCCGCGCGCTCGGCGCCGAGGTGGTGCCGGTCGACATGCCCGCCATCCTGGACCAGGTCGCGGAACTGCATCCCTTGATCATGAAGGCCGAGGCCTCGGCCAACCACGGCGTCTGGAAGCGGACCCACGCGGACGAATATTCCGACGAGGTCGGCAAACGCCTGGAAGCGGGCTTCTTCATTTCGGCGAGCGATTATATCAACGCGCTGCAGTTCCGCCCCTACGCGCTGCAAAGCTTCGCCGAAGCGATATTCACCAAAGTGGACGTGCTGCACGCGCCGGTCCTACCCATGCCGACGCCGACCATCGAGGCGACCAGCTATGCCAACGGACCGGCGTATTTGAACATGGTCGTCGCCCTGACGCGCAACACCAAGGTGGTCAACTATCTGGGCCTGCCGGCACTCAGCGTGACTTGCGGCTTTACGCCCGACGGCATGCCGACCTCGTTCCAGCTCATCGGCCGCCCCTTTGCCGAGGCGTTGCTGCTCCGCTTGGGCCACCAATACCAAGGCCAGACCGACTGGCACACGCGGACACCGAGCGCCATCGCGGAGCCATAGGCCGCGGCGCTTAGCCTGGCTTGGCGGTATCGCCGCCGAGCACGAGTGAGGGGGAGAGCGAGCGCGGATCGCGCATCGTCCAACGCTCCTGCTCGACCGTGGTGAAGAAGTCCTGGACGGCGCGGTTGAAGCTCTCGGCCTCCTCCAGGTTCACCGTATGCCCGCTGCGCGGCAGAACCACGAGGCCGCTGCTCGGGATGGTCCGTTTCAGGTAGACGGTGGCGTCCAGACAGGGCTCGTCCTCGTCGCCGGCGATCAGCAGCGTCGGCACGGTAAGCGCCGCGAGCGCCTCTTCCAGATCGTAGAGCGAGGGGCGGCCGCCCTGCACGCCGCGCAGCGTGTTGGCCGAGCCCTTGGCCGAATGTTCGACGAACTGCGCCCGGAACTCGGCCCAGCCGCGCGGGTCCTTGTTCTGATATTGCACGCGGTAGGGACCGGCGGCATAGAGCGTGGCCGCGGCCTCGGCGCCGTCGGCCTCGAAGCGTTCGGCCAACAGCCCGGTCTCGTGCCGAAACTTGTCGCGCTCGCCCTTGGGCGCGCCGTAGCCGCAGCCGGCCACCACCAATGAGCGCGCCATGGCGGCATGGCGCATGCCGAAATGCAGCGCCGCGAAGCCGCCCATGCTGAGGCCGACGACGTGGGCGCGTTCGATTCCCGCGTGACGCAGCACGGCGCGCAAATCCGCGACCGCGAGGTCCTGGCTGTAGTGGCTGGCGTCCTCGGGCACGTCGGAGGGCGGATAGCCGCGCGCGTTGTAGGTGAGACAGCGGTAACGCCTGGAAAAATAGCGTACTTGCGGCTCCCAGCTCCGATGATCGCCGGCGAACTCGTACACGAAGACGATGGCAAAGCCGCTGCCCGTCTCTTCGTAATAGAGCTTCACGCCATTCGCTTCCACATACGCCATCGCGTCCTCCCCAGTTCCTGGCACCAGTATTGCCCTCCGGACGACGTATTGAAACCGAGCCAGCCGCTATGCTCAAATCGTCCCAACGCGAGAACCATCATCTCCGGGGAGACGAGCGATGCGCCGTATCATGTA
>JAUVWK010000406.1 GCA_030604165.1 Alphaproteobacteria bacterium
CGAGCTGGGCATGCTCGGGGTTCCGGCCTTCCTCTTTCACGAGGGCGCCGAACCGACGGCGGCCTTAGCTTTTCGCCAGATTGCGCGCCTGACGAACGGGGCGTATTTGAGCTTAGACACGGCCAGCACCGATCAATTGAAGGAGCTCTTGCGAGCGGTCGCGGTCTATGCCGTTGGCGGCCGGCCGGCGCTGGAAGACTATGGCAGGCGCGCCGGCGGCACCGTGCTGCAGATCGCCCATCAGATCAAATGACACGATCCGACGTCGTGCGTTCCGGCGAGCCGCGCTGATCCGATGTTCAAATACCTGATCCTCGGCGTCGGTTTGCTCGTCGCGGTGGTCCTGCTGTCGCGGTGGTTCGCGGCGGCGAAACCCTCCGACCTGGCGAAATGGCTGAAACGGATTTTTGTCGGCTTGGGCGCCGCCGCCACCATATATCTGGCCGTCACCGGGAAAATGAACTTGGCCTTCATCCCGCTGGCGCTCATCGTGTTGCCGCGCCTGCTGGCTTGGTTCAGCGGCGCCCGCGCCGCCGGCGGCCAACCGTCGTCGGGTCGACGCTCCGATGTCGAGACGGCGTATCTGCGGATGTCGCTGGACCACGACTCCGGCGCCATGGACGGCACCGTCCTGCGCGGCGCCTATGCCGGACGAGAGCTCGGCGAGCTCTCGCTCGAACAGCTGTTGGAGCTGTTGGCGGAGTGCCGGACCCAGGATGTTCAAGCCGCTCGCCTGTTGGAGACCTTCATCGACCGCGCCTTTGGTCCGGAATGGCGCCAACGCGGCGGCGAACGCCATACCGGCTCGGCGTCGAGGCATACGAGCGCCGCCAAAATGACCCGCGAGGAGGCTTATGAAATCCTCGGCCTCGAGCCGGGCGCGAGCGCCAAGAAAATTAAGGAGGCGCACCGCTCGCTGATGCTGAAGCTTCACCCCGATCAAGGCGGTTCAAACTATCTGGCGGCCAAGATCAACCAGGCCAAGGACTTGTTGCTGGGCGGCTGATACGGCCCGGCGGCCGGCTGATAAGGCCGCACTTGCCCCTTGTGTGCCGCCATGGCACAAGGCTCATGCGAAGGCAGACGGCAAGCCCCGGCGGATGCCCGGGCCGCGACCGAATCGGAACGAAGCCATGCCCAAAGCGGTGACAAAAGCGGTCTTTCCCGTCGGCGGACTCGGCACGCGCTTCTTGCCGGCGACCAAGGCGATGCCCAAGGAGATGCTGCCGGTCGTCGATAAGCCCTTGATCCAATACGCGGTGGAAGAGGCGCAGGCGGCCGGAATCGAGGAGTTTATCTTCGTCACCGGCCGCGGCAAGGCGGCAATCGAAGATCATTTCGACTACTCCCAGGAGCTGCATACGCTGCTTGCCGAGCGCGGCAAGGCCAAGGACCTCAAGGCGATCGAATCGCTCGTGCTGCCGGCCGGCGCAGTGAGCTACACCCGCCAGCAGGAGCCGCTCGGGCTGGGTCATGCGGTGTGGTGCGCCCGCCACCTGATCGGCGACGATCCCTTCGCGGTCTTGCTCGCCGACGAGCTGGTGCTCTCCGAGGTGCCGGTGCTGGCCCAGGCGATGGCGCTTTATGACGAGGTTGGCGGCTGCGTCTTCGCGCTCGCCGAGGTGCCGCGCGCCCACACCTATCGCTATGGCATCGTCGACGTTGAAAGCGACGACGGCCGCGTCATCGGCATCAAGGACCTGGTCGAAAAACCCCGCCCGGAGGATGCGCCCTCAACCCTTTCCATTATGGGTCGTTACATCCTGCAACCCGAGGTGTTCGATCATCTCGGCCGCCAGACCAAGGGCGTCGGTGGCGAAATTCAGCTCACCGATTCTCTGGCGGCGCTGGTCGGCACCATGCCGTTTCATGGCCTGCGGTTCGAGGGCCGCCGCTTCGATTGCGGTGGCCGCACCGGCTTTCTCAAGGCCAACATCGCCTTCGCGCTGGCGCGGGACGATTTGCAAGAGGAGCTGCGCGTTTTCATGAAGAGCTGCCTCACCTAACACCTAAGGAGCGTAGGACGGCCTCATGCATGTGGCGATGATCGGTACCGGTTATGTCGGCCTGGTCTCCGGGGCGTGTTTCTCGGAGTTCGGCTTCGACGTCGATTGTGTGGACAAGGACAGCGCCAAGATCGAGGCGCTTAGGGGCGGCCGCATGCCGATCTTCGAACCCGGCCTCGAAGCGCTGGTGGCGAGCAACGTGGGCGCCGGCAGGCTGCGCTTCACCACCGAGCTGGCGCCGGCGGTGGGCCGCGCCGACGTGGTCATGATCGCGGTCGGCACACCGAGCCGGCGCGGCGACGGCCACGCCGACCTGCGCTATATCTACGCCGCGGCCGAGGAGATCGCCGACGCCCTCACGGGCTATACGGTGATCGCCACCAAATCCACCGTGCCGGTCGGCACCGGGCGCGAGCTCGAACGCCTCATCGCCGCGCGGCGCCCCGACGCCGCTTTCGATATCGTCTCCAACCCGGAGTTCCTGCGCGAGGGCTCGGCCATCACCGACTTCATGCACCCCGACCGCGTCGTTGTCGGCGTCGAATCCGAGCCCGCCCGCGCCACCCTGAACGAGCTCTATCGGCCGCTGTTCTTGCGCGAAACGCCGATCATATTTACCGGGCTGGAGACGGCGGAGCTGGTCAAATACGCCGCCAACACGTTTCTCGCCACGAAAATCACCTTTATCAACGAGATCGCCGACATTTGCGAGCGGATTGGCGCCGACGTCCATGACGTGGCGAAGGGCATCGGGCTCGACGGTCGGATCGGCAGCAAGTTTCTGCATCCGGGGCCCGGCTTCGGCGGCTCGTGCTTTCCCAAGGACGCCCGCGCCTTCGTCCGCATCGCGGAAGAGAGCGGCGCGCCCAGTCGCATCGTCGAAGCGGTGCTGGCGGTCAACGAGGCGCGCAAAGCGCGCATGGCCGAAAAAATCGTGGCGGCCTGCGGCGGCAGCGTCGCCGGCAAGACGATCGCGATCCTCGGCATCACCTTCAAACCCAACACCGACGACGTGCGCGAGAGCCCGGGCCTGGAAATCGCTCCGGCGCTGGCTGCCGCCGGCGCCGACATTCGGATCTACGATCCGGAAGGCATGGCCGAAGGGCGCGCCGTGCTCGACGGCGTGACGTGGAGCGAGAGCGCCTACGGCGCGATGGACGGGGCGGACGCGGTGGTGATCCTGACCGAATGGAACGAGTTTCGGGCGCTCGACCTCGAACGCGTCAAGACCCTGCTCAAGAGCCCGCTCATCGTGGATCTACGCAATATCTACAATCCTGCCGACATGGCCGCGCGCGGCTTCTATTACGTGAGCGTGGGCCGCGCCGCCACCCGGCCCGACGGCGGTGTCGCCACCGTGCAAGGCGGCGGCGCGCGATGAGCCGCGGTTC
>JAUVWK010000492.1 GCA_030604165.1 Alphaproteobacteria bacterium
CGACGAAGACACTGCGCGCGCCCCGGAGCAGAGCGAGCCGCAAACGGAGCCGAGCCAGGAGGCGGCGGGCGCGTCGCCGGCCGACCAGGCCGCGCCCGACAAAACTGCTCCCACAGAGGCCGCCCCCACAGAGGCCGCTTCCACAGAGGCCGCTCGGACAGAGGCCGCTCCGACAGAGGCCGCTCCGACAGAGGCCGCTCCGACAGAGGCCGCTCCGACCGAGACTTCTCCGACTGAGACCGCCACGCGCGATGTGGCCACGGCGGAGCCCGAGGCGGCCAGGGCAGAGCAAGATCCGCCGAGCGCACCTGCTCCGGTCGAGAAGACGGCCGAGCAGGCGTCGGATATCACGCCACCGAGTTTCGACGTGGTCCGCATCAATCCGCGCGGCGAAGCCGTGATCGCCGGCCGCGCCGAGCCGGGCGCCGAGGTGCGGATTCTCGACGCCGGCGAGGAAATCGCCTCGGTCAAGGCCGACCAACGCGGCGAATGGGTGGTCTTGCCCGAGGAGCCCTTGCCGAGTGGCGTTCGGGAGCTAAGCCTGGTGGAAACCGCGCCCAACGGCGAGTCGGTCCAATCCGAGCAGGTCGTCGTGCTGTCGGTGCCCGAGCGAGAGGCCGGATCCGGCGGCGAGGCCGAGGAGACCGCGCTCGCGGTGCTGGTGCCGCGCGAGGGCGGCGCCAGGAAAGTGCTCCAAATGCCGCGCGAGCCGGCCGCGGCGGAAGCGGCGGCGCCGGCGCCGGTCGAAGAGGGCCTTGACGAGCTGCGCCGGATTCGAAAAGGCCAGAGTCCGACCCAATTCCTGCCGCCGGTGGAGGCCGAGGCCGGCGAGCCGGAAGAATCCGATCTCACGATCCAAAGCGTCGATTACGACGAAAGCGGCGAGATCACGCTGGCGGGCCGGGTGGAGCCGGGGGCGGCGGTCAATGTCTATGTGGACGACGAATATATCGGCACCGCCGAGGCCGACGAAGAGGGCGGCTGGGAGCTCGAACCCGGCGACAAGCTGGAGCCCGGGGTCCATAACTTGCGCATCGACAAGGTCGACCGTGCGGGCGTCGTGATTTCGCGTATCGAAACGCCGTTGGCGCGCGTGACGCCGGCGGAAATCGCCTTGGGCGATGCGCTGATCATTGTCCAGCCGGGCAACAGTTTGTGGCGCATCGCCCGGCGCACCTATGGCGGCGGCGTCCATTACACCGAGATCTATCAGGCCAACCGCAGCCAAGTCGGCGATCCGGATCTAATCTATCCCGGACAGGTTCTGACCATTCCCGTGATCAATTAGCGTGGTCTCAGTTTGAGGAGGGCGCGCGGGCCGGTGCGACTCCACGCCAGTGGGCCGGAGCCGCTCGGTTTGAGCGGCGCTACGACTGAGGCGCCGTGTTTTTCAGTCCGAGCTCGGCCAGAAGGTCGAGGTAGGGCGCGGCGGAGAGCACCAGGATGGCGATGTGCGTGACCAGCGTGGTGGCCGTCAAGGCACCGGAGCGCGGCAGCTCGACCTCTTTCTCGAACACAATCGTCTGGTTCTGCACGATGCGCAGCGTGCCGTAATCCTGGTCCGAGCTCGTCACGGTGACGAAATTCGCGCGGCCGGCATCGTTCTCGGCGGTATAGGGCAGGGCGCCGAGCTCGGTGCGGAGCTCGAGGTACAGGCCGGAATCGTTTTGGCCGACCTCACCCTCGAAGGCGGAGTCGCGCCAGCGAAACCGGAACTTGAGCGGAAAATCGGGTTCACGCGAGCGAAGGTTGCCGTGCTCGTCGATGGCGATCGAGTGCATCTCGATGGGCGGTTGTGGGTGGTCGATGCGATCGAGCGGCTTGTCCATGTTTCGGCCTCGTGTGGCAGGTGCGCGGCAGACGGCAGCCCGGTAGATTAAAGGCCGCCGCCGTAAAGAAAGGGTAAAAACGCTGGAAAGCCCGTATCTTAGGGGACTTGTCGGGTCCTCGAGGTAGAGCCGCGGAAGCCGCTTTAAACCAGTCGCGCGATCATATAGCTCAGCAGGCTGTTGATCTTGGCCTTGTCCTGATCCGACAGGCCGTGGGTCGCTAGCGCGTTGACCTCGTTGGCATAAGGCAGCAATTCGTCGCGCAGGCCAAAGCCCCGCTCGGTCAGGTGGACGTTGATCTGGCGCCGATCCCGCTGGTTGCGGACCCGCCGCACCAGTCCGTCGCGCTCCATCCGGTCGAGGGTTCGGGCCGTGGTGGGTTCTTCGATATGAACCCGCCGGCTCAGCGCCTTTTGGCTCAGGCCGTCTTCGTCCCAGAGGAACAGCAGCAGCGGCCATTGGCCGACGGCGACGCCGTGCGCCGCGAGCCGCGTCTGCAAGGCACGGGCGAACAAGCGGTGCGCAACGGCGACGAGGTAGGCGGTGCTGTCTTCGATGACGAACGGGGCCGCCGCGTCGGGCTCTCTGGCCGCGGCGCTTTGTCGTCGGGTCACGTCATAGCTCATGGCGGCAGCACCGCTCCGTTGTTCGCCGCGCTCGGCCCGGCAAATCGTAGTGGATAGAATCTAACATATGGTACCCATACGACGGCCTCCCAAGTTCATCCAGATAGGCGCCCGATGCGCGGCGATGCTGCGCATCGCAAGTGTCGGGCAACGCCGCTGGTGGACTTGGGAAGCCGCCCGCAAGGGTCTCCTATCCCGGTTTCTCGGGGCGTCGAACGCCCTTGACGATGGCACGCCATCGCCGGCGGGCGCTCTCCTGCCGAGAAACCGGGATCGGGGATCGTATGGGCACCCTATGTTAGATTCTGTCCACTAGCGAGCCATCCAATCACTCCTTAACCATGAGCGAAGAAGCGGCAACGCAGTTCTAC
>JAUVWK010000481.1 GCA_030604165.1 Alphaproteobacteria bacterium
CCTTATCGCGATTCATGCTTATGAGAGGAATGTTAGCGCGTTACGACAATGCGTCCGAGTCGTTTCGGCCGCCGCCGCCACGCGCGCCGGGTCGAGCCTCCGTAATCGACGTTCCTTGGTTTTAGCCCGCCGCCCGGCGAACTTCGCGATTTAATTCTTCGCGCGCCAACAGGGCTCTCACGACGTCGACGATACTGATGACGCCGACCAGGGCGTCGTCTTGCACCACCGGAAGATGTCGGATGCCGTTTGCGGTCATCAACTCCATGACGTCGTCGACACTGGTTTCCGGATCGCACGTGACCACCGCACGGGTCATGAGCTCGGCGACGGACATGGCCAACAAACCCGCGCCTGAATCGGCCAAGCCGCGGACGATGTCTCTTTCCGAGACGATGCCCGCGATGGCCCCCTGGTCGTCGGTCGCCACGACCACGCCGATGCCCTGCGTCGAGAGCGCCTTGGCGACCTCCGCAATCGATGCCGTGGTCGGGCTGGTGACCACGGTGTGACCCTTGCTTCCCAGGATCTGCGCTACCTTCATATTTAGGACCTTCCAACATCTCCGCCGGCCGAGTGGGCCTGAACGCGGACCTAACCAAGCCCCGGGAGAGCCGCCCGGCCGTCCTTCGCAGCGCCGCATGGGCACCATCGAGGCGCCGCCGGCTATCCCAGCCGTGCGATGATCGGGATTAGGTGTTTATGATTTGTTAATCGATTTGAATGACGCCCCAGCCACCCCCCCGCTCCAACCACACGAAGTGTGGCGCCGCGCTTGGCCGGGCGGGTGAATGCGAGAATCTCCACGTTGCGCGATCCCGCGTTACACGGCCATTGTATGGTCGGAAGTCTTTGAGGTCTTTTGAGCGAGCTGGAGCCTTGATTGTGACGCTCAGTGGCCGGCGGATACGGCGCAAGGCCGCGCGCGGCAGACATCGGATCGGCGAGGCCGGCTGGGGGCGCAGCGCGATTGTCGCGGCGATCAGCGCGATCTATTTCATCCCTGTGCTGTGGATCGTCCTGACCGCCTTCAAGACCCCCGCCGACGCGCTGGCCATCCCGCCGAAATTCTTCTTCACGCCGACGCTCGAGAATTTCGCCGGGATTTTCTCGCGCGCCTACTTTCGCGGCGGCGAGGTGGTGGATACGCATTTCGACTTGTTTTTCTTCAACAGCATTGTCATCGCCGGGGCGAGCGTGCTGCTGGCCGTGATCGTCGGCACGGTCGCGGCCTATGGCTTTTCGCGCTGGCCGTTGCGCGGCAACGACACCTATCTGTTCATCATCCTCACCACCCGGATGTTGCCGCCGATCGTCGTCATCATCCCGATCTTTCTGATGTTCCGGATGACCGGCATGAGCGGCAGCTATGGCGGCATCATCCTGCTCTATGCCGCCTTCAACCTGCCCTTCACGATCTGGATGATGAAGAGCTTCTTCGACGAAATTCCGCGCGAGGCGGAGGACGCCGCGCGCATGGACGGCAGCTCGGAGTGGGCGGTGTTTTTCAAGATCTGCCTGCCCCAGGTCAAGGCGGGGCTCGCCGCGACCGCGGTGTTCGGTCTCATCCTCACTTGGAACGAGTTCCTCATGGCGCTGCTGCTGACCGGCCCGCAGACCCGCACCGTGCCGGTCGCCATGGGCGCCAATATCGGCGGCGGCGCCGGCGTGCAGTGGGGCCAGTTGGCCGCGATCGAGACCCTGTTCCTGATCCCCGTCGTGCTGGTGACGTTTCTGCTGCAGAACCAGCTCCTGCGCGGCGTCACCTTCGGCACCATCCGGCGCGAGCCGCCGCGTTAATCGGAGTGTCTCGCGGCGAACTCGGTCGAGTCCGCGTTGCGCTAGCCCTGACGGTCGGCATGGTCGGTCTTGGCGCACCCCGCTCCCTGGCCATGGCCGACGCCATAATAATGGCCGCGCGCGTAGCCGTCGGTTGGCGCGAGGCTCAGAGCCGCCAGCGCAGCGAGCGCCAGGGCGATAAGGGCTATTCGTTTCGTCAACATTCCAACATTCCGTGAGCCAAGCCAGCCGAACTCTGGGAGCGTCCCTGCAATGCCATGCTACCCGCGCCACTCCGGATCGGACCAGCAGCTTGTTTCCAACGCAATCGACTTTTAACATAGATTAATCTAAACTGGAACCCGCAGGTACATCCGGCGATTCGCACTTTGGGAATACCCGAAGAGGAACGTCGAAGCTTGCGTAACTGATTGGGATCATGACGAACGACCTCGATATCGACCGCGCTGCCAGCCTGCTCGTGACGCTGCACCAGGAGCGGGCTCACAGCCACGCCACCGCGCGCGCCGACCAACTGTTCGAAGCCGGCCATGTCGACGGGTGGCTGGCTTGGCTTAAGATCAAGGCGGCCGTGCAGGAGCTGACAGCGGCGGAGTAGTCGCTCGCCGTGGCGAACCGCACCTCGCTTGCGGTATGCTGCTTGTCCGGATGATCCGGTAGGAACCGCATACGGTGGCGAAGGCAGCAGAGGCGGGGCACGGCAAGGCAAGGTCTGGCAGCGGCGCGAGGTGTGGAGCCGGAGACGGCCCACGACGCGGCACTAGGCCCGGACCCGGCTCTCGCTGAGCGCGCACCATGGCCGCGCCCTCGTCCCGCAAGGTGATCTACGCCGCGCTTGCCGGCAACACGCTGATCGCGCTGACCAAGTTCGCGGCGGCAGCGTTCACCGGCAGCTCGGCGATGCTGAGCGAGGCGATTCACTCGCTGGTCGACACCGGCAACCAGTTGCTGCTGCTCTATGGCCTCAAGCGCGCGGCGCGGCCGCCGGACCGCGCGCATCCCTTCGGCTACGGCATGGAGCTCTATTTCTGGACCTTCGTCGTCGCCATTCTGATCTTCGCCGTCGGCGCCGGGGTTTCGATCTATGAGGGCGTCGACAAGCTGCGCCATCCGCACGCCGTCGTGGAC
>JAUVWK010000265.1 GCA_030604165.1 Alphaproteobacteria bacterium
AGAACCTTGCCGCCCAGATGTTCGAAGGTCTCGCCGAAATAGCGCGGCGTGGCGATCGAATAGCTGCCGATGTCATGCGATATCATCAGGTAGGCGGTCTGGTAGCCCTGCTCCCGGGCGTAGTGCGCCGCCGCTGACGCCGCAGCGTTATCGCCGTACGGCGTGAGATAGGCGATTTCCGGAATCGCCGCCGGCCACTGTACCTGGGTCGAGCCAACGGAAATCACCGGGATGCTATGAGGTTTGGCCATCATCCCCGCCGGGATCAGTGTGTCATCCGTTGGCGGGCCAAACAGCACGACAGCGCCGGCCTCGATCAGCTCCTGCGCCGCTGTTCCCGAAAGCGCGGGATCGCTCTTCATGTCGCGCGCCATGAGCTTGAGCTTCGTACCGCCAAGCACGCCGCCCTGATCATTTACGATGTCGACCATGCATTGCACCCCCGGCACGCTGCCGTAAGGCGCCAGTTCACCCGTCGCGGCGGCGACATAGCCCAAGACGATCTCGTCGTCCGCGACGGCGACGCTCGCCGAACCGATCAAACCCGCCGCCACGATCGCGGCAACCAGGACGCGTCTTTTTTTCCATGGTTGTTTCGTCATTTTCACTATCTCCTTTTTGCTCTTTCTAATCGCCCGCAACACGCCGAACCGGCCCCTCCCTGTTGCGGTGCCGTCCCCTAAATCAGCGGCCTATGTCGAAGCCGCCTTGTGGTCCGTGCGGTGACGCAATCCGATATACGCCTCCACAACCTTCGGATCCTTTTGGATTTCCTCTGGCCGACCCTCGGCGATCAATTCGCCCATTTGCAGCACGTTGATGCGCTGACACAGGTTCAAGATGAACCGAAGGTCATGGTCGATGACGATGATGCCGCATTTCGCCCGGTCGCGAATGCCCCGGACAGACGAGATGAGCTCGGTCGATTCCGCCTCGTTCATGCCCGCCGCCGGCTCGTCGAGCAGCAGAAACTCGGGCACGAGAGCGAGCGCACGGGCTATTTCCAAGCGGCGCTGATGACCGTAGGGTAGCGTCATCGCCGGGCGATTCGCGACCTCCTCCAGCTCAAGCTCTTGAAGCAGCGATGCGACCGTCAGGCCGTTCAGCCGCCGCGCCCGATGGCGCTGCGCGGTCGTGAAGCTGACCTCGATGTTCTGCCGCACCGTCAAATGATTGAACAAACGGATATTCTGAAATGTCCGCGCGATCCCGGCGAGCGCGCACTTGCGCGGGCTCGTGCTGTCAATGCGGCGCTCGTCGAGCCGAACCTCGCCGCTATCCAACGGGAATGCCGAGGAGATCACATTGAGCAGGGTGGTTTTGCCCGCGCCATTCGGGCCGATCAGACCGATGATCTCGCCCGTCTCACAGGTCAACGAGACATCGCGGAGGGCGAAGACGCCGCCGAAATGCTTGGAAACCGAGCGAACGGTAAGAGTCGTCATGGCCCGAGGCTTCCTTGAACCCAAAATCCTGCGATACGACGCAACGCGATCCCAAGGCAGCGACTTGCGTGCAATGGTCTAGCTAATAGACCAATGGCTCTCGCGTCAAGGTTGGATTCGAGCCCGGCGTGACCTGCCCTGGGAGACTCCGGGTCGAATCGCAGAGGCCGTTATCGCCCCTGCCCCTTACGCGCTTCGTCTTCTGTTGCCGATATTGGCGCGCAGTAGGAGACCTTCCAGGCCCTTTCGGCTGGCTCGCAGATGGGCGGCCATGGCGTCGTGCACGGCTTGCTGGTCGCCGGCCTCGAGGGCCGCGAAGATGGCCTCGTGATAAACGTTGGAATGGGCCTCGAGGCGGCGGAAGACGGCGCCGATGGGAAGAAACATGGCGGCGCGGCCTTCTTCGATGGCGCTGAGCAGGTAGCGATTGTGCGCGGCACGGGCGATGCAGAGATGAAACTCTGAATCGGCGGCCATGAATTGCGCCACGCTTTCAAATCCCTCGCCCTCGCCATTTTCCAAAAATGGCGCCGCCAGCTCGGCCATGCGCGCCAGATGCCGCTTCAGGGTCGCGAGATCCTTTTTCTTGCGCCGCTCAGAGGCAAGCCGGGCCGCGGCGCATTCGACCGCGAGGCGGTAATCGAAGATCGCCTCGAGCGCCTTGAGCCGCTCGCGCAGGGTCCGGCGCAGAGTGTCGGCGGCGACACCCTGGTCCAAAACGCTGAGGCCCCCTGCCGCGCCGCGCTTGCTGCGCACCAAGCCCTCGCCCTCGAGAACCTTGACCGCCTCGCGCACGGTCGTGCGCGAGACCCCGAGCTGTTTGGCGAGCTCGCGCTCCGGCGGCAGTTTGTCGCCGGGTACGAAACGACCCAGATGGATCGCCCGGCGCAATTGCTCGACCACCAACTCGTAGGTGGAGGTCGGCCGCACGGGGTCGATGACTGGACGGGCTCGGCTCACGCAAAGACCTTTGTCGCGGTTCAATGGTCTAAATATCAGACCTTATGCGATGCCACGCGCCAGTCAGGTCGCCGGCGGCCTGCGACAGGCTGACGACGGCGGCGGCCTTCGACAGGCTCAAGCCGAGGACATCAAACCGATGACGGCGCCCCTTGCGGACGATTTCTCTCGCCGCCCGCTACACCGGCAGGCCGGGCTCGGCGCCGGGCGGCAGCGGCACCTGGTGCGAGTTGAGGCTCATCGCCATCATGGCGTAATAGCCCGTCAGCGCGGTCAGCTCGACGATGCCGGTGGCGCCGAGGACATCCAGCGCCGCCTGGTAGGTCGCGTCGCTGACGCGGCGCTCGCTTTGCAGCTCATGACAAAAAGCGTAGACCGCCGCCTCGTCGGCGTTTTCGAATTGGGGCTGCCGGCGCTCCCGGATGGCCTCGATCACGGCGTCGGCGAGGCCGCCCTTGCGCGCGTCGATCTCGTGGTAATGCCAGGCGTACTGGCAGTTCCAGTGGCGCGCGGTGGTGAGGATGGCGAGCTCGCTGAGACGCAGCCCAAGGCCGTTGAGATAACGCAGATATTCGCCCAGCCGCTGGGTCCGGCCGGTGAGCTCGGGGCTATGCATCATGGCCATGAAGACCTCCAACACCGTGCCGTCGCGCGAGGCCTCGATGGCGTCATAGACCCGGCGCTGCTCGGCCGTGAGCTCGGAATGCTTCAAGATCGGTATGCGACTCACAAGCAGGCTCCTTTCTCTTGATCTATGTCAAAGACGTTGGCCTACGCGGGCCGCGAAGCTAGCCGCTCAAGGGTCCGTCTTGCCGAACGCCGCCGGTTCGGGATAATTGGGCCGGACCGCCGCAGAGGCGCGCGGCCAGTGTGACACAGGGAGACCCCCACAATGAGCGAATTTGACAAAGTCGGCGTCGTCGGCCTGGGACAGATCGGCCTGCCGTTGGCGAAAAACCTGCTCGGCGCCGGCTTCAAGGTGATCGGCTTCAATCGCTCGGGCAGCCCGGAGCTGGAAGAGGCCGGCGGCACCTGGGTGGACTCGCCCGCCGCGGTGGCGCGCGAATGCGGCGTGGTCTTCACCGTGCTGCCCACCGAAGCCTCGCTGCGGGAGGTCATCGCCGGCGAGCACGGCCTGGCCTCGGCCGGGCGCGACGGGCTCATCGTCATCGAGCTTTGCACGCTCTCGCCCGCGGCCAAGCAATGGGCCTTGGCGGAGATGGAAAAGGCCGGCGGCACCGTGCTGGACACGCCCTTGAGCGGCTACCCCGCCCTGGTGCAGGCGCGCCAGGCGATCCTCTTCGTCAGCGGCGACAAGGACGCCGCGGAGCGCTGCAAGGCGGTGCTCGACGGCGCCACCGACAAGCATATCTATCTCGGCGAGTTCGGCGTCGGCACGAAGTTGAAGTTCGTCGCCAACCTGCTGGTCGGCGTGCATATGGTGGCCGCCGGCGAGGCCCTGGCGCTGGCCGAAAAGGCCGGCCTCGACCTGCCCCAGGCGGTGGAGATCTTGAGCAATAGCGCGGCGGCCTCGAACATGTTCAAGAACCGCGCGCCGGTGATGCGCGATCGGGATTTCGACAATGTGCGCGCCCGCGTGGAGATCATCCACAAGGACTTGAAGGCGATCTCGGAGTTTTCCGAGGGGCTGGACGCCTCGACGCCGCTGCTGCACGCGGCGACCGCCGCTTACGGCGCCGCGATCGATCGCGGCCTGGCCAAGAAGGACATGGCGATCATCTTCGACGTGCTCAAAGAGGGCGTCTGAGAAACTTTGGGCTATCACGCCGGGCGGCCGCACCGGGCCGCCGCGCCGATTGATTTGGATCAAGGAGCCCGAGCCGAGCCCGGGTTGAAATCAAGCCGAGTTTGTTTGTCTCGCTATTTGGCGGACGGCGGCAGCCGAGCGTAGCGCCGCGCGAGACACGCGGCCGGCATAGCGGCAGACCGTGTCGCGCCACCGTGTCGGACCAGTACGGAGGTGCGCAACCATGAGCCTGACATTCGTCGATATCTCCATCCCGCTCGAGAACGACGTAGTCGCCGACCCGCCGCTCTACAAACCCACGATCGAATATCTCGATCACCACGATACCGCCGGCGACGTGACCTCGTTTTTCGAGGGCCTCGAGAAAGAGGACCTGCCGGATGGCGAGGGCTGGGCGATCGAGTGGCTGCGCATCATGACCCACAACGGCACCCACCTCGACGCGCCCTATCACTTCCACTCGACCATGAACAAGGGCGAACGCGCCGCCACGATCGACGAAGTGCCGCTCGATTGGTGCTTCAAGCCCGGGGTCAAGCTCGACTTTCGCCGCTTCGAGAACGGCTACGTCGCCACCGCGGACGACGTGGAGCAGGAGCT
>JAUVWK010000404.1 GCA_030604165.1 Alphaproteobacteria bacterium
AAGGATAAAGACGGCAAAATGGTTCCGGGGGTGATCCATGCGGGCAAGACCGGAAACGTCTATATCCACAACCGTAAGGACTGCAGCCTCATCCGCTTCTCCGAGGCGATGGTGTCGCAGAAAGGCATGTGGTCTTTGCCTACTCCTGAGGGTACGCCCATGCTGCCCGGCGCCAATGGTGGCGTCGAATGGTCGGTGATGGCGGTCAATCCCGGGCTCGGTCAGACTTACGCGGTCAATCTGCACCAGCCGATGACCTACCATGTCGAGAGCTCGCCCTATCCGGGCGGCAAGCTCTGGCTCGGCGGCGCCTTCAAGGTGATCCCCGGCTCCGAGCAGTTCGGCAACGTCACCGCCGTCGACTACAACACCGGCAAGATCAAGTGGCAGGTGAAGACGCCGCTGCCGATGATGGGTGGCGCGCTGGCGACCGCTGGCGGTCTGGTGTTCACAGGCGAGGGCGACGGCTGGTTCAGGGCCTATGACGCCGAAAGCGGCAAGGTCCTGTGGTCGTTCTTCGCAGGCGCCGGCGTCAATGCGCCGCCGGCCTCCTACTCCGTGGACGGCAAGCAGTACATCGTGGTCGGCGCGGGTGGTAACACCCAGATCGACTTCAAGCGCGGGAACAATATCATCGCCTTTTCCGTTGATTGATCCCGCTCGCCCGCCGGGCGACAGTTAGCAACTACGAGAGGACGGGGTATCGACGATACCCCGTCCTTTTCACGCCGGGTCACTTGGCCCGTTGGGGTCACGTGGCCCGTTAGGGAGCTCAAAGGCGATGTTTAGGTTTCCCCACCGCGCCTTGCGCGCGGTGCTTTTCGTAAGCGCGCTGCTCATGAGCGGGACGGCGATGGCCGCCGAAGCCATCGAGGAAAAGGCCAAGCTCTGCGCCGCCTGCCATGGCGAGCAAGGTATCCCGATCAACAAGACGACGCCGGTAATCTGGGGTCAGAACGAGGGATATTCCTACCTGCAGCTCCGCGACTTCAAAAGCGGCATGCGCAGAAACGCGCAGATGTCACTAATTGCCGCGTTGCTCGACAAGGACGACATGCTGGCGCTCGCCGCCTATTTCACCAAGCTGAAATGGCCCAACCTCCAGCAGCCGGAGGCGCCGACAGACGTTGCTGCCAAGGCCCAGTCTGCCGCCGCTTCCATCGGCTGCCGCGGCTGCCACCTCGACCACTTCCAGGGCGACGGCACCACAGCGCGGCTCGCCGGACAGTGGCAGGAATATCTGCAAAACACGGTCATGGCCTTTCGGGACGGTACGCGCGGCAACAATCCGGGGATGTCCGATCTGATGAAGGCGACCCCGGCTGACGATCTCACCGCCTTGGCCGAGTATCTCGCCGGCGTCCAGATCGACGCCTATCTCGGCCACGGCCGTTAGCCCTACCGTGCTGCCAGTTTCTCCCGAAGTGCCGTCAGCGAGGTGAGATCGCCGGCAGTCTTACCCTGCTTATCGCGAAGGCTCTTGTCAGCTCCCCGGGCGAGCAGCGCATCGGCCGCGGCCGTGTGGTTGAACTCGGCCGCGATCATGAGCGCGGTCCGGCCGCGATTGTCCTGGTCGTCGATATGCGCCCCGCGATCGAGGAGCAGCGTCAGAACCTCCATCACGTCGTTTACCCCGGCCTCACTAGAGTAGCCTGCCGCCCACATCAGCGCCGTGAGATCGTTTCCATTGCGAGCATTGATGTCGACCCCATGATCGAGAAGCAGGCGCGCGACGGAGGGAAAGCCGCGACCCACCGCATAAACGAATGCCGTCTTTTGCGTGGCATCGATAGCGTTTGGGTCGGCGCCCTTGTCGATGAGAAACTGCACGATGGGCTCGCTGCCCATATAGGCGCCCGCCGAAAGCGGGCTGATCCCGGTGCGGCCGGGAAGGTTCACATCCGCCCCGCGCTCCACCAACAGTTGGACGATTGCGAGCCGGCCCGTCTCGGCCGCTCTATAGAGCGCGGCGGAGCCATCGATGTTGCGGGCGTCGATTGCCGCGCCTCGATCAAGGAAAAGCGTTACGAGCGCGGCCTGACCGGCAACGGCGGCATGGGCGAGCGGCTTGGCACCGAAGCGATCCCGGGCCTCGAGTGAAGCGCCCTCGTTGAGGAGGCGCAAGACAAGGGCTTCGCAACCCTTGTCGGTGGCGGAGAATAGGGCGTTGTTGATTTCGACTGAACTCGCAGCGCGCGCGATCTGCTCGTAGCGCTGCTCGAGATTGCCGCACACTTTCTGATTGGCGAGCGCGTTGTCGGGTAGCGACGCCATACATAGCAGCGCCATGACGATGGTGAGACGGAAGGGGTAGAACATGCGCGGCTTGATACTGGCTTCCTGTCGCTTTGTCGAGGCCCGAAAGGAATTACCATTTAGGTGAATACCCGAGCACACGCGCCTTGTTGTTGGCTGCCCTCATGGCGTGACCGAGGAATTTCCCTTGTGTCATTGGGCGCGCGGATCGTCCTTTACCGGAAACAACTTGCCTAGGAGCTGCGGAAAGTTGCTCGGCTTATAATACGTGACCGCGTAGATTGAGCCCGACAGGCTTACGATGATATTAGCTGCCCGCACTTCGACCATCAGATTGCCGATGTCAGTCATAGTCGTCGTAGAGCTGGCGCCTCCCGCCACTGGAAGCCGCGCATCCCCACTCGGGAGTCCGGCATGCGCTCACGCTCTCTTGCCGGCTGAGAGGAGCATTTTAGCCGCAGGGCGAATCGCTGGTTGGTATTGGGTAGAGTTTTTTCCACCGTTCAGACACTGTGGCGGAAAACCAGTCTGATTTCGCCAGTCATTGGGGCCAACCTGCCGATATACATGACCTGTTGGTTCGCCGGCCGCATAGTAGGCTCCGCGATAAACAAGACGATTACAGTTCACGGCAGCGGAGTTTGAATCGCGTCTTCGCGGAGCAAGCGAGGCTAGGCGCGATCTTTCTTTGCCGGGATCACAGGTGCGGCAACTTCATTTGCGCGGGACAGCCGGTCCACCGCCCGCTGGAGAACGGTCACTGCGTGGCTCCGCTCCTTTGTGGACATTGCCTCCAGATCAATATCGAGTTTCAGAGTTCCGTAATCTTCGTGGATGAGGTCACGGCTTTTGCCGAGATTGTCGTGAAGATCGATGACCTGGTAAATGGCCACGGGGTGGGAGATACCCTTTACATTGACGTGACCGCGCTCCTCACAGGAGATCTGGTCCTTGACGTGGGCGTACGTCTCGTACGAGATAAGGATCTCACCCGGCGGAGCCCTTTGTTCGAGCCTGCACGCGAGATTTACACCGCCGCCGATGATGGTGTAATCCATCCGGTCCTCACTGCCGAAGTTCCCGACGGTACAGAAACCTGTGTTGATGCCGGTTCGGACCCGTGGCGGTTTTTCTATGCCCGAGGC
>JAUVWK010000400.1 GCA_030604165.1 Alphaproteobacteria bacterium
CAACTCTCCAACGGGGCCAACACGCGCGATCGCTCCTCGGTATCAATCCCAGGCTCCAGCCCCAGGCTCCGTTCGGGCCTCGACAACGCCGTGCGGCCGGGCACGAGCGCTCATCATGCCCAACAAGGCCAAGGGTTCAAGGGCTAATCGCGCCTATGTTGCTGGTTTGTTCAATATTGCCTGCCCGCCTACCCCCTTGCGACATTTCTACCCCTTGGCCGGACGGGACCGGAGCGGCTAGGTTGGCGCCCGACAACCGCCTCGAGGATAACGCCCATGGCCCGCCCGATCACCGATGACACCACGCACCAGCGCACGGGGCCGCTCGCGCACCTTCGCGTGCTCGACATGAGCCGGGTGCTGGCCGGACCCTGGGCCGGACAGTTGCTCGCCGATTTCGGCGCCGACGTGGTCAAGGTCGAGCGGCCCGGCAGCGGCGACGACACGCGCAGCTGGGGACCGCCGTTCTTGATCGACAAGAACGGCCACGAGACCAATGAGGCCGCCTATTTCCTTTCCGCCAACCGAGCCAAGCGCTCGCTCACCATCGATCTCGCCAACCCGAAAGGCCAAGACCTCGTGCGCGGGCTCGCCGCCCAGGCCGACATCCTGCTCGAGAACTACAAGGTCGGCGGGCTCGCCAAATACGGCCTCGATTACGCCTCCCTGCGCCAGGTCAATCCCGGCCTGATCTATTGCTCCATCACCGGCTTCGGGCAAACCGGCCCCTATGCCGAAAAGGCCGGTTACGACATGATCGCCCAGGGCGCGGGCGGGCTCATGAGTATCACCGGCGAGCGCGACGATAGGCCCGGCGGCGGCCCGCAGAAGGTCGGCGTGGCCGCGGCCGACATCATGACCGGCATGTATGCGGCCGTTTCGGTGCTGGCCGCGTTGGCCAGCCGCGAGCTGACCGGGCGCGGCCAACAGGTCGATCTCGCCTTGCTCGATTGCCAGGTCGCCTGGCTCGCCAACCAAGCGATGAACTATCTGGTGAGCGGCGAGGTGCCGGGTCGCGCCGGCAACGCGCATCTCAACATCGTACCCTACGGCACCGTCCCGACCAGCGACGGCCATCTCATTTTGGGCATCGGCAACCAATCCCAGTACCGCAAGTTTTGCGAATTGGCGGGCCGGCCGGAGCTGGTCGACGATCCGCGTTTCGCCACCAACCGCGACCGCGTGGCCAATCGCGAGATTCTGGTGCCGCTCATGGAGGCGGTCACCGTGACGCGCACCATGGACGAATGGATCGCCCTGCTCGAGCCGGCCGGCGTGCCCTGCGGGCCGATCAACACCATCGACCGGGTCTTCGCCCACCCGCAGGTCTTGGCCCGCGAGATGCGCGTCAAAGTGCACCATTCCTTGGCGGGCGAGGTGGACCATCCCGGCAATCCGGTGAAATTCTCCGGCACGCCGGTGGATTACCCGCGCGCCGCGCCATTGCTGAGCGAGCACACCGACGAGGTCTTGCGCGAGTGGCTCGGCATGAGCGCGGCGGCGGCAGGCAAGCTGCGCGACGAGGGCGTGATTTGAGCCTAAGCGCGCGCTTGGGGCGCTCGCCAGGAAGGTTTCAGTTTGAACGGCGCCAGCCCGCTACGCCGCGAAGGCGTCGGCCAGAAAGCGGCCGCCGATCTCGAGCCCGTCGGGGGCGATGCCGTGGCCGACGCCTTGGCTGATATGCCATTGGCAGGGCGCGTCGAGACCGCCCAGAACTTGGGCCGCATGCAAGGTCGCCGCGACCGGCACGATCTCGTCGGCGTCGCCGTGAACCAGCATCGTCGGCGGCCGCGCGACGATCTCGGCCGCGAGCCGCTCGGCGCCGACCAAGGCGCCCGAATAGCCCAGTACCCCGGCGCACGCCCGCGCCCGACGAAAGGCGATATAAAGCGAGATCATGGTGCCCTGGCTGAAACCGACCAGGGCGAGCTGCCGGTCGCTCAGGCCGAAGGCGGCGAGGCGGGCGTCGATGAAGCCGTTGAGCGCCGGCGCGACGTTGGCGACACCGGCGAGCAGCGCGTCGGCGCTGCGGTCCTGCAGGCTGAACCACTGGCGGCCCGTCGGCGCCATGTCGCAGGCCTCGGGGGCGTCGGGGGCGATGAAATGGGCCTTGGGCAAGCGCTCGGCCCAAGGCTCGGCGAGCCCGATCAAATCGTTGCCGTCGGCACCGACGCCATGCAGCATGACCACGAGCTGGCCGGGCGGCCCGCCGGCCTGGGGCGGGCGCTCGGGGCCCGAGAGAGTATCGCCTGTCATGGTCTATTGCCGCCGATGATGTCGCCAATGATGTCGCCGATCGCGTCGCGGCCCGATCATGGCGAGCGCGCGCGCCCGGCACAAGGGCGCTGCCCGTGACGCGCGCCACGGTCACCCGCTTCGCGCCGAGCCCGACCGGTTATCTCCATCTCGGCCACGCCTTCGCGGCGCTCGAGGCCGATCGCGCGGCCGCCGGTCCGGGCGACGCTGCGGGCGGGCGCTTTCTGCTACGCCTCGAGGATATCGACCGCGCGCGTTGCCGCGCCGAGTTCGAGCAGGCCATCTATGACGACCTCGCCTGGCTCGGTCTCGCCTGGGAGCAGCCGGTGCGCCGCCAATCGGACTGCTTCGCCGACTACGCCGGCGCGCTGGCCAAGCTCGAGGGCCAGGGGCTGCTTTATCGGTGCTTTTGCAGCCGGGCTGAGATTCGCGCCGAGATCGCCCGCGCCGACACCGCGCCGCACGGACCCGAGGGCCCGGTCTATCCCGGAACCTGCCGCGGCTTGAACGCGGCGGAGCGCGACGAGCGCAGCGCCCGGGGCGATGCCTTCGCGCTGCGGCTCGATATGGCCGCGTCCACGCGCCGCGCCGGCGCGCTGCATTGGCACGACCGTGCCAAGGGCGAAGTGACGGCGCGGCCCGAGCGTTTCGGCGACGTGGTGCTGGCGCGCAAGGAAACGCCGACGAGCTACCATTTGGCCGCGACACTGGACGATCACCTCCAGGGGGTGAGCCTGGTGACCCGCGCGGAAGACCTTTTCGAGGCAACCCATGTGCACCGGCTGCTGCAAGCGCTGCTGGCGCTGGATACGCCGCAATACGCTCATCATCGCGTGCTCACCGACGGCGCGGGCCGGCGCTTCGCCAAACGCGACCGCGCCTTGACGCTGCGGGCCCTGCGCGAGGCCGGTATCGCCGCGCGGGCGGTGCGCGAGGCGCTGGACTCGGGTTCAGACGACCCGGCGCAGATGCTGCTCGGAACGCAACGCCGAACGGACGCAGATCAAGGCGCGTAGACGCCGCACGATGGCCTCGGCGGCCTCGCCGTCCAGGCCGGCAACCTGAATGTCGATCGCGAGCCGGTCGGCGCCGCGCGTGTCCGCTTCTGGCGCCACGCGGGTGCTGTGCCAGCGGCTCGGTACCAGCGAGCGCAGCGCGAAGACCTCGAGCACGCGCGGCATCG
>JAUVWK010000428.1 GCA_030604165.1 Alphaproteobacteria bacterium
CTAGAGTGTTTTCCACTCGCGTGGAATCGCACCGGCCCGCTCCCCTTCCCGGCCACCCATGGCAGTGTACGCTTGGGCCAGTGTGCGCTTGGGGGCGACCGGGAAGGGGTGCGGGCTGGTGCCGCCTGAAAGGAAAACGCTCTAAGGTGCCGGCGCTTCTGTTATGCGCGATTTTTTTCGCCACGCCCGCCCGGTGAACCGCAGCTTTTCGATAAAGCCCCTTTATTCAGGCCGCGGCGACGAAGCGGCGCAGAATCGCGTTGAAGGCCTCGGGATGCTCCCAGAACATCATATGGCCGCCAAGCACCTCGACCTGGCTGTGCGGCCAATTCCGTTCGAGATAGGGCCGCGCCTTGTCGGCCCAGTGCTCGGCGACGACGAAGAGCGAAGGGCGCTGCGCGTCGAGCAGGCTCGCTTCCGGCCGATAATCGGCGAACATCAGATAGGCGTACAGGCTGAGCGCCACCCAGTCCGGCGTGGTCGCGGATTGCGCCACGATCCAGTCGAGCTCGTCCGCCGCCAATTCGCGTTGCACCATGACGCTCTCGGTGTACCAGCGCACGAAGTCGCGCAGCGTGCCGCGCGACGCCATCGTCATGACCGCGCCCGAGATGTCGGCAAGCGAGCCCTCGACCCAATCCGTTTTCTCGTCATCGGAGAGACATTTCGGCGACAGATCGATACAGACATGCGCCTTGACGCGATCGAGGCCCGCGAGCCGGACATAGCCCCAGGTCTCCGCCGCGCCCGCCGACCAGCCGATCAAGACAATATCCGTCAGGTCGAGGGCCTCGATGAAGGCCTTCAGATCGGCCGCGTGGGTCGCGTACTCATTGCCGCCCGCGGTCGTCGTCGAGAGGCCCTGGCTCCGCGGCTCGAGAGCGATCACGCGGTGATCCTTCGAAAACTCTGCGAGCTGGTGGATGAACACATCGGCAGTAAAGGTCCAACCGGTCACGAACAGCAGGGGCGGGCCCTGGCCGACATCCCAATAGTGCAGCTCAACCCCGGGCGAGACCTCGACGAAGCGGCCGAGCGCGCCGATATGGCGGCTTACGTCGTGAATGACTGTCGCTGACATTGCCGTGCGTCCCTAGCCATTGCGGAAGAGATAGCCGTAGCCGTTGATCGCGGGCACGCCGCCGAGGTGGGCGTAGAGCACTTTCGAGCCGGCGGCGAAATGGCCCTTGCGGATGAGGTCGATCAAACCCTGCATGGATTTCCCCTCATAGACCGGGTCGGTCATCATGCCCTCCATGCGGGCGCAAAGGCGGATCGCCGCGACCGTCTCGTCCGAGGGCACGCCGTAGGCCGGATAGGCGTAATCGGCGAGCAGCACCACGTCTTCGGCCTCGATGCTACGGCCGAGCCCGACGGCCTCGGCCGTGTGCCGCGCGATGCGCAGGATCTGCGCATGGGTCTGCTCCGGCGTGCCGGAGGCATCGATGCCGATGACGTTGCGCGCCCGCCCGTCGGCGGCGAAGCCGACCACCATGCCGGCCTGGGTCGAGCCGGTCACTGAGCAGACGACGATGCGGTCGAAGGTGACGCCGAGTTCGGCCTCTTGGCGGCGCACCTCCTCGGCGAAGCCGACAAAACCGAGACCGCCCAAGGGATGGTCGGAGGCGCCCGCCGGAATCGAATAAGGCTTGCCGCCGGCGCGCCGAACGTCCTCGAGCGCTGCCTCCCAGCTCTCGCGGATACCGATATCGAAGCCCTCGTCCACCAGCTCGATCTCGGCGCCCATGATGCGCGACAGCATGATATTGCCGACGCGATCGTAGACGGCGTCGCTCCAATTCACCCAGCTCTCCTGGACGAGGCGGCACTTCAT
Source organism: Alphaproteobacteria bacterium (assembly GCA_030604165.1). GTDB lineage: Bacteria > Pseudomonadota > Alphaproteobacteria > UBA828 > UBA828 > JAUVWK01. The sequence continues at coordinate 1,835 of JAUVWK010000428.1, forward strand.
GCCAAGCTTCGCGGCAACGGCCGCGACTTGGCGGGTGTGGTTGGACTGGACGCCGCCGATCGTCACCAGCGTGTCGCAGTTCTGGGCCATCGCGTCGGGCACCAGATATTCGAGCTTGCGCAATTTGTTGCCGCCGAAGGCGAGGCCGCTGTTGCAATCCTCGCGCTTGGCGTAGATCTCGACCGCCCCGCCCAAATGGCGCGAGAGGCGCTCGAGCTTCTCGATCGGCGTCGGGCCAAAGGTCAGCGGGTAGCGCGGAAATTTGTCTTCGAGGCCGAGCATCGCGCGCCCTCCCCGAGCCGCACTGCGCTGGAATTTCCCAGACGATTTCTTCCGACCGTCGAAGACGGTAGCACGCCCATGGATCGATCGAAAGCGTGGCTCCGGCGCCTCGCCCACCGCCCGGTTGCCCACGGCGCGCGGCGTGCTATCCTCGGGGCAGACGGCCGCGCGGGGGGCGCGGCGCGGATGAGGATCGAGCCATGTTGACAGGCATTGAACGTTTGTTCGCCCTGCTCGTGCTGGCGGCGGCGATGTTCGTCTTGTTCGGGTTGGGCTTTTTTCTGTAGCGGGCCGGCGCGGCTCAGACCAACGCCGGCCTAGTTCTTTGCCCGCCACTGCCAAGGCAGCTCGAACGGGCCGGCCCAGACACCGGCGCCGCCGGCCTTCGCCCAGGCCTGCCAATCGGTGTATTTTTCGGTGTAGCGCGTGTCCACCACGGCCCAGCCTTTGGTGACCATCCAGCCGGCGACGTTCTCGCCCCTGTTGATGTAGCACTTGGCCAGGACGCGGCCGTTCGCGTCCACGCGCTCGGGTTTGCAGGTGACGATTTCGCCGGCCAGGGTCTCGGCCAGCCGGCCCGCCGCGATCAGGCCGCAGCGATAGGCTTGGCCATCCTGCTCGCAGAGCTGCTCCTTGCCGCCATGGTCGAGCTCCGGCGCATCGATGCCGTAGATGTCGATTACCGTGCCGTCGATAACGATGGTGTCGCCGTCCACCACGTCCGCCAGGCCGGACAGCCCGCCGGCGAGGGCAAGCGCAGGGGCCAACAGGCCCGCGAGCACGAGCGGCAGAAAGAATCCGCGCATGGCCCAGCCTAGCAGAACGCCGCAGCCTGGGTAAGTCCGCGCGGCCCTCCCCTTCTCAAAGCGCGCCCGATGGGGCAGGCTGTGGGCGGGTTGGCGCCGACCAAGCGGCGACGGGCGGGTTGGCGCCGTCCAAGCGGCCGACGGCGCAGGGGACGAGAAGGATACGCCCGTCATGCAGTACACCCTATTCATTCGGGGCCAATACCCGCAAGGCGAGGATATGGTGGCGCGCTTCGCCGACCTCACCGAGCAGGCGCGCCTTGCCGACCGGCTCGGTTTTACCGGTATCGCGGC
>JAUVWK010000353.1 GCA_030604165.1 Alphaproteobacteria bacterium
CGAGGCGATCGACGCCGATGATCAACCGACGCTCGTGCAAGCTCTCGATCATGCGTTCCGAATGGCGCCGAGCCGGCGCCGAAACGGCAAGCTGCGCGAAGTTTTCGGTATCGATGCCGATGGGAAAGGCGCCGATCCGGGTTTCGCCGCCATAGGCCCGGGCCACCCCGTCCGCGGACACGGTGCCGCCGACTTCTTGGGTCAAATATTCGCTGAGCGCGCCCACGTCGCGCTCCGTTTGCAGGCCAACCAAGTCATAGGCCAGCAGATGACGGACCAGGCGCTTGTGGTTGTAGAGCGCTCTCAGGATCTCGGGCACGGGAAACGGGATGTGGAGGAAAAAGCCGAGCGGCCCCGTGTAGCCGATTTTCCGCAGCTCTTCACCCAGCGGAATCAGGTGATAGTCATGCACCCAGATCAAATCGTCCGGCCGCAACAGGGGCGCCAGGCAGCGGGCGAACCTGGCATTGACCGCCTCATAGTGCTCATAGTAGCCGCGCTCGAAGACGGCGAGATCGACGCGATAATGGAACAGCGGCCAAAGGGTCCGGTTGGCGTAGCCCTGGTAATAGCCGCCATGCTCCGTGCGGCTCAAATCCGTTGTCGCATAGGTGACGCCGCCCTCCGTGTCGAGCGAAAGCTCGCCGGGCACCGTGTCGCTGACCACGCCATTCCAGCCAAACCATAAGCCGCCCGATTCCTGAAGCGCGGCCTGAAGCGCGACCGACAGTCCGCCGGCACTCGCCTTGCTCTTGATCTCCGCAACCCTGTTCGAGACGATAACGAGGCGTTTCACCGGGCGGTCTTTCTCTCTGCGTTACCCGAGGTCGAATGTTATCGATAGTTCGCAATTATGAGAAACTGACAGAAATTTGCCGATTTGTTCGTTGAAAATGCCCTCTAATTTTCGAAAGCCAACAATATTTTCTTAGATCTTATTTCGGAGTCTATATGGGTCATGAGTTCTCGACCGGAAATTCTTGCGATAGGCGCAGCCCAGCGTCGTGGCGTCTGCCACCTGATTCAGAGCAGATCGGGTGTGACCTCTATCGAATATGGTCTCATCGCTGCCCTGGTGGCACTTGTCATGCTCGGCGGCGCACAGCTTCTGTTTGGATCCGTGGGCGTTTTGTTCGACGATACCTCCGCCGCTGTGGAAAACAGTATGCCCGCGAATCGCGACTAAGAGCAGCGTACCTCTTTGAGGCGGCGCACGGCCACCGGCTTGAGCCAGTCTGCTAGCGCGTCGCGGTGGCGGTTGCCTCCTGGCTGCGCCGGCGCGCGCGCCGCGACAGGCGGATGGGCACCTCCGGCAGGTCGAGCGCCCGTTCGATGGCGCGAATACGGATCGGCTGGCTGCGCCCGCGCACGCTGAGCTCGTGCGCGGGATGGGCGTCGAGCGCCACGCCGGCACGCGTCGCAAGCTCGTCCGAGACGATCAATTGGCAGCCATAGTCCTTGGTCGCGGTCTCGAGCCGGCTGGCTATGTTGACCGCATCGCCGATGGCGGTGAACGAGGTGGCTTGGGCGAAGCCCATCTCGCCGACGATGACCGCGCCGAGATGGATGCCGATGCCGATGCGCAGCGGCTCCGACAAGTCGCTGGCCAGCGCCCGGTTCAACTGCTCCAGCCCGGCGCCCATGTTGCGCGCCGCCGCCAAGGCGCGCCGGCAGCCCTCCTCGGGCGAGGTGTCGGCGCCGAACAAGGCCATCACCCCGTCGCCGATGAATTTGTCGAGGTCGCCGCCCGCCTCCAGCACCGCTTCGCCCATGCTGCGGAAATATCGGTTGAGCACGAAAACCACGTCGTAGGGCAGCTTGTTCTCGGCGAACTTGGTGAAGGCGCGGATGTCGGCGAACAGGATGGCGACCTCCTTTTCGCTGCCTTGCAGGTAATCCGGGCGGCGCCAGGCGTCCTTGGGCGTCGCGTTGGCGGGCAGCAGCGGCGTTACCTCGAGGTCGTCGGTGGGCTTGAGCTGGCAGGCCAGCCGGACATGCTCGGGCGCGCCGACCCGCTTGAGCACCTTGATCTCTGCCGCGTCGGGCGGCGCCAGGCGCTCGCGGCCGGCGCCGACGCGTATCCGGCAAGTCGAGCAGCGGCCGCGGCCGCCGCACACCGAGGCGTGCGGGATGCCGGCTTCGCGGCTGGCCTCGAGCACGCTGGTGCCGGGGTGGATTTCCACGCTCCGGCCATCGGGATAGCTAAGTCGCGCCACGCCGCGCCGCCGCTCCACCGCCCAGCGCACGTAGCGGGCGAGCAGCACCAGCGCCAGCAACGCGCCCATGGCGATCCAGAAGGTGTGCTTCCCTTCGGCGACGAACAGGACGGCGTCGTCCATCGGGAAGTTGGTCGTCATGTAGGCGTCTTCGAGCCAGAACGGGTCTTGCGCCAAAAGCTTGATTTCGCGCCCGGCGGCGACAAAGCCCATCGCCGCGCAGACCGGCAGCAGCAGCGCGAAGGCGAACAAATAGGGCGCCATCGCCGGATACCAGGCTTTCAGCTTGAGCCAGAAATGCAGACCGATGCAGCCATGAGCCCAGACGACGGCGATGACGATGGTCTGGAAAATGCCCTTCTCCGGGGCGAACATCCAGAGCACCAGAATCTCGTAAATGTAGTTGTCCTCGACGGCGAAGAAGAGGTTGAGCCCGCGCGTGCCCAGAACATGTTCGACCAGGAGAAACGGCAGCGCGAGCCCCAGCAGGATCTGCACCGCCTCCCAGGGCGCCAGCCTGAGCGTGCGGCGTTGGAACAGGGTCCAGAGCACCAAGACAACGTGCGTGAGGAGCGCGCCGTAGAGCACCACGATGCCGGGCCAACTGCGCCACACCGCGACGAAGATGTCGCGGCCGAGGTCGAGCGCCTCCAGCGAGGCGAGGCCCCAGGCATGGTTGAGCAGGTGCGTGCCCACGAAGGTGAACAACACCAGCCCCGCACTCAATCGGATGCGCCGTAACACTGTTTCTAGTGCCCCTGCCTCAACCTATGATGACAGGGTTGGCGCCTAAAATCTCGGCGTTTGCGGGCACGCGGGCCGTTTGCTTGATCTCGTGCGCAACCTTGCCTAAGCTCGAAAGCACCGCATTTCCAAGGAGGTTGGAATGGCACAGAAAGAAATTCTTTGCGCCTTCGGGGTCGATGTCGACGCCGTGGCGGGACAGATCGGCTCGTACGCGGGCGGCGAATCGCCGTCCGATATTTCGCGCGGCGTCTTCGCCGCCGAGGTTGGCACGCCACGCTTGCTCGATATGTTCGACCGTTTCGGCATCCGCACCAGCTGGTTCTTGCCCGGCCACTCCATCGAGACCTTTCCGAAGGAGATGAAGATGGTGGCCGACGCCGGCCATGAGATCGGGCTGCACGGCTACACGCACGAAAACCCGGTCGCCATGACGCCCGAGCAAGAGGCGGATATCCTCGACAAGACCATCACGCTGGTGCGCAAGCTCTCGGGCAAGAAGCCCACCGGCTACGTCGCGCCCTGGTGGGAGATGATCGCCGCCACGCCGCACCTGCTGATGGAGCGCGGCATCAAATACGACCACAGCCAGATGCACCACGACTTCTTGCCCTATTGGATGCGCATCAACGAATCGTGGACCCTGATCGACTATTCCAAGGTGGCCAAGACCTGGATGAAGCCCATGAAGAAGGGCACCACTTTCCCGATCGTCCAGATCCCGGGGAGCTGGTACCTCGACGATCTGCCGCCCATGATGTTCATGAAGAACGTGCCGAACAGCTCCGGCTGGGTAAATCCGCGCGACATCGAGGATTGGTGGCGCGACCAGTTCGATTGGGTCTATCGCGAGATGGACTACGCGGTGTTCACTTTCACGATTCACCCC
>JAUVWK010000343.1 GCA_030604165.1 Alphaproteobacteria bacterium
CACGGCGGCCAGGAAGACGGAGATCATGGCGCCCATCGTTAGATACGGTTGCTGGCCGTAAGCGAAATAGGCCGCGGCGCAGGGCAGCAGCATCGCCGGGACCGAGCCGTAGAAGGCCGGCATAAAACAGGTCATCGCGGCCATGGCACCGGCGCCCATACCGCCGATGACGAAGGCGATGAATATTTGGTGGGTCAGCGAATCCGACAACACGATCACCATGACGCTGCCCAGACCCCATACCAGCCCGCCGGCCGCCAAAGTGAGCGTCGTCATCCAGCCCAAGCGCAACGCCGTGGCGTCCGCCACGGTCTTACCGCGCCAGTGGCGCAGCCAAACTAACGTGCGCACCAACGAAATCGCGAGCAACGCCGCGACCCACGCGATCAGCGGCGGATGCGGCACCGAGTCCCACACCACAAAGGCGACCAGCACGGCATTCACCGCGCTGGCCCCCATGATCGCCGGGGTCTGCCGATACAGGGTGCGGATCAGCTCCGCATTGAGTCGAAGCGCCGTATCGGCCTCGGCCCGATCAGGCTGCGCGAGCGCGGCGCCTTCGACTAGGGCACCCTCGAGGTTGGGGTTCATCGGCCTCCAATCCCCAGGCCAGAAGCCTAGTCAGTCTCCTTCACGCCACCGGTCCGCACAAGGCCGCGGGGCATTTACGGCTCGCGAGAATAGAGTGTTACGTCTGCATGCCTTTGTTTCCGCCCGATCATAATCGGGTTTTCCGAGCCGGTCGAACGTGGCGGCACCCGCAACGGCGTGATAAAGGAACCCCATGCGAAGCGATCCGGCGCTCCGGCGACATGCCCAGCGATAGCGACGACCTCGCCTTCGAGGCGGAATACAACCTGCGGGCGCGCCATGGCGGTTACGAGGATTTTCTCGCCCGCTGGCGCGAGGAAAGCGCGCGGGTGCGGGGCGCCCTCGTCGGCGAGCTCGATATTCCCGACGGCGACCGGCCCGACGCCAGGCTCGATATCTTCGCGGCCGCGGGCGACGCCGCCCCGATCCTCGTCTTTATTCACGGCGGCTATTGGCGCGGCCTGGACAAGGCGGATTTCTCCTTCGTCGCCGAGCCGTTCGTGCGAGCCGGGATTTCGGTGACCGCGCTCAATTACAGCTTGGCGCCGGCGGTCACGATCGATGTCATGGTCGAACAATGCCGCGCCGCGCTCGGCTGGCTCTACCGCAACGCCGAGCGCTGCAACGGCATGCCTGAGCGGCTGTTCGTCACCGGGCACTCGGCGGGCGGCCACCTCACGGCCATGATGATGCTGACCGATTGGGCGGCACGCGGCCTACCGGCCGATTTGGTCAAGGGCGGAACCCCGATTAGCGGACTATTCGATCTCGCGCCGATCCGCCAAACCAGCATCAACGACGATGTTCGCCTCGATCGCGCCAGCGCGGCACGCAACAGCCCGATCGCCTTGCTATCCGACCTGCGCCCGCCGGACATGCCGCTGCTCGCCGCGGTCGGCGCCGACGAGACAGCCGAATTCGTGCGCCAGTCCCGCACCTTTGCCGAAGCCTGGCGGCGGCGCGGCGCGCCGAGCACCGCAATGGAGCTCGCCGGCTTGCATCATTTCGATGTCATCCTGGAGCTCGCCGATCCCGCCAGCCCGTTGACGCGGGCGATCCTGGCGCAAATCGGTCGTTAACCTCAGCGCCAGCCAGCGCGATCCGCGAGGCGCAGGGCTTCCGCGTTGTTGGCGCCGAGGACGGTCAGATCGAGTTGGTCGGCCTTGAACGCACCCCAGTCCGCCACCACCGGCGCCAGCGGGATGCCGGCGCGCAGGGGATATTCGTACATCGTCGAGGCGTAGATTTTCTGCGCCTCGTCGCCGGCCAGGAACTCGATCAACCTGATGGCGTTGGCTTTGTTCTTGGCGCTGCGGGTAACGCCGGCGCCGCTGACATTGACATGCGTCCCCCAACCGTCCTGGTCGGGCCAAGCGATGGCGACCGCGCGCGCCGCCGCGCGGTCCTTCGCCTCATTCGAGGTGGCGAGACGCGCGAGGTAATAGGTGTTGGCGATGGCAACGTCGCACGCGCCGGCGGCAACCGCTCGAATCTGATCGCGGTCGCCGCCGCTCGGCTGGCGGGCGAAATTGGCGACCAGCCCCTTGGCCCAAGCTTCGGTCGCCGCGACGCCGTCGTGAGCGATCATCGCCGCGAGCATGGATTGATTGTAGATGTTGCTCGACGAGCGCACGCACACGCGGTCTTTCATGGCGGGTTCGGCGAGCGCGGCGTAGGTCTGCACGGTGGCGGGATCGACCCGACCCTTGGCATACATGATGGGTCGCGCGCGCAGCGAGAGGCCGAACCAATAGCCGTCCGCGTCACGGTATTGCGCGGGGATCAGGCGCTCGATCTCGACCGAGCCCACCGGCTGCAGCACGCCCGCCTGCTTGGCCCGGTACAACCGCCCGGCATCCGCCGTCAGGAGAATATCGGCCGGGCTGTTCTCCCCCTCCCGCCTGAGCCGCTCCAGTAGGACATCCGCCTTGGTGCTGACCAGCTTGACCTCGATCCCGGTGCGGGCGGTGAATTCATCGAGCAGCGGGCGCAGCAAAACCTCCTGGCGGAAGGAATAGATATTGATCTGCTCGGCCGCCAACGCCCCGCCCCCAGACCAGGGCGATGACGAAACGGCGAGCGCGACGAATAGCAAGGCGCCGAGCAACATGGAGAAATATCGCGCCAGCGGCCGCAGCAAAGAATCGCCCGCCGCACCGAGGGCGTAGTCTTCGACAGCTCCGCGCTGCATCCTATCGACCATATCAAGGCTCCATTCGCCAAAGCCGGTGCCGTGCCGAATTAGCCTTAACCCCAGGGTGGCACCCACTAAACACTCGATTCCAAGGCCTCTTGGAAATGCGAATGATTATCATTCGCGCTAAATAAACCTACAACCAACGATGCCTCGCGACAAGTGTAAATGACATTCATTCGCAGTTTTTTTGCCGCGTCATCTCTCTTGGTCTGGCCGAAATTTCGCGCCCGAGCGGGCTGGCATGCCTCAGCCCACGCCGCGCCACGGACAATTCAGGCGGCCACCACTTGGTTGCGGAGGACGCCGATGCCGTCGATCTCGCAGCGCACCACGTCGCCCGGCTGCAAATAGCCGCTGGCGCGCACCACGTCGGCGCGGTCATACGGTCGCCCGCCGAGCTCGGGGTCGGCGGCCCAGGCGGTGCCGCCCGGCGTGCCGGTGGAGATCACCCAACCGGGCTGCAGCGTGACAAAGGTCGAGAAAAACTTCACCAGCTCGGCCACGCCCCAAATCATCTTCGCCGTCGAGTTGTTTTGCCGCACCTCGTCATTGACCAGCGTGCGCAGGGCGAGCGCTTGCGGGTCCGGAATCTCGTCGGCGCTCACGATCACCGGGCCCAGCGGCGCGCAGCTATCGAAATTCTTGCCCGGCCCGAGCGCATATTGACAGCTGCCGTCGGGGCGCATCTTGACCTGCCGATCGCGCGCCGTGGCGTCGTTCATGATGGTGTAGCCGAAGATGTGCTCGCCCGCCCGCTCGACCGCGATATGCCGGCCCGCCTTGCCGATGACCACGGCGAGCTCGGTCTCGTAATCCAGCTTTTGCGTCACCGCCGGGTCGAGCACGATGTCGTCGCCCGGCCCGATCACGCCCGTGCTCGGGATCTTGATGAAGAACTCGGGCTCCTTCGCTGTCACTTCCGGCTTCTCTTCGCGGTGGTCCCAATAGTTCTCGCCACTGCAGAGGATAATGCCGGGGTTGAGCGGTGCGCACAGCTTGGCCGAGGCCAAAGCAAGACGCCCGGCCCCGCTGGCCACCGCGCGCGCGGCGAGCTCACGCCCGGCCGCGCCCGAGGCGATGAACGCGGTGGCGTCCGAGGCCAGCGCGCGCTCGGCCTCGCTCAAGCTCCCGCCGGCCTCCAGCGCC
>JAUVWK010000475.1 GCA_030604165.1 Alphaproteobacteria bacterium
AACAGTGGCGCGCCCCTTCGACGAGCTTGTACGGGACCTGGAGATGGCCCTGCAGCGGGTGGGTGCGCACCGATCCGCCGAACGAAGCCGCGGATCGGGGGAAAAGGCGCCAACAGGAGCCGGCCGCCGACGTGGCGGCCGCAACGCGGAACGCTCATGAACCCCATCGTCCTGGTATTGTGGACGCTGATACGCGGCTACCAGCTAATCGTATCGCCCTATCTGGGGCCGACCTGTCGGTACACGCCGACCTGCTCGCATTATGCGATGGAGGCGCTCACCCGCCATGGCGTCCTGCTCGGCCTGGGCCTCGCGGCATGGCGGCTTTTGCGCTGCAACCCGTTTGGCGGCCTCGGCTACGACCCGGTGCCCGAAGCGCCGCTCTTGAGGCCGCGCGCGCCGGGTGGCCCACGCGCCGAGCAGCGCTGAGGTTCGGGGACGCCGCACCGAGCCTATGTTCGGAAATAAAAGGAACCTAATCGCCGCCATCGTCGTATCGGCGGTGATTCTGATCGGCTTTCAGGTCTTCCTGGCACCGGACCAACCCAAGCGGCCGGCGACGCCGCCTGAAGCGCCGAGCCAGGTCGCGCCGAGTCAGGTCGCGCCAAGCGGCGGCGTGCGGCCATCCGTCGAGGCCCCGAGCGCCCCAGCCCCGGCGGAGGCCGGGACACCCCTCGAGCGCGAGGCGGCCCTTGCGGCGGGACTGCGGGTCTCCGTGGAAGCGCCGCGCCTGCGGGGCTCGATCGCACTCAAGGGCGCGCGCATCGACGATGTCGTGCTCAAGGACTACCGCGAGGCGGCGGCGGAGGACAGCCCCGAGATCGTCCTCTTTAGGCCGCGCAACACGGATGAACCCTATTTCGCTTGGTTCGGCTGGTCCAAGCCGCAAGCGTCCGCGGTGACCCTTCCGGACGGAAATACCGTTTGGCAGGCGGACCGCAGCCTATTGACGCCGGGAAAACCCGTTACCCTCACCTGGGACAACGGCGAAGGCCTCAAGTTCAAGCAGACGATTTCGGTCGACGACGAATTTCTCTTCACGGCGGCTCAGCGGATCGAGAATAACAGCGGCGAGCCAATCGAGCTCTTCCCCTATTCGAGGATCGCCCGCCATGGGACGCCGGTCGGCGGCCGCTCGTCCATGTTTGCGGTGAATTCCGAGGAATTCACGCCGTGGGGCATGTTTGCCCACGGGGCGCTCGGCGTGCTGGCGGAACCCGACGGCGACGACATCAAAACCTCAAAGGTCGAATTCAGTTACGACGATCTTCAGGAAAACGCGAACGTCGTCAAGAATGGCGAAAACGGCTGGTTCGGATTCTCGGACAAATATTGGCTAAGCGCCTTCGTCCCCGATCAATCGAGCCCTTTCACGGTCGGCTTCCGTCATAGAAAACACAACGATATCGACATTTACCAGGTCGATTATTGGCGCGATTCCGTGCAGGTGAACCCCGGCCAGAGCCTGGCCGTGACCGGTCATCTCTTCGTCGGCGCCAAGGAGTTCGACCTTCTCAATTCCTACGAGGACAAGCTCGGCGTACCGGAGCTCGACAAGGCGGTCGATTTCGGTCTCGTCTGGTTTTTGGCCAGACCCCTGTTTTATCCCCTGGATTTCTTCTACCGGGCGATCGGCAATTTCGGCGTCGCCATCCTGCTGCTCACCATCTGCATACGCATCGTGCTGTATCCGCTGGCCAACAAGGCCTATTCGTCGATGAGCAAGATGCGCAAGCTGCAGCCGGACATGATGAAAATCCGGGAGCGCTTCAAGGACGACAAGCAGCGCATGAACCAGGAGGTCATGGCTATGTACCGGCGGGAAAAAGCCAATCCCGCCGCCGGCTGCCTGCCCATGTTGGTGCAGATTCCCGTGTTCTTCGCGCTTTACAGCGTGCTGTTCGCGACCATCGAGATGCGTCATGCGCCGTTTTTCGGGTGGATCGACGATCTCTCGGCACCGGATCCGTGGACCTTCATCACTGCCTTCGGATACGTCGATTGGCCCGCACCCGATTTCCTGCTGGTCGGTATCTGGCCGATTGCCTTCGCCTTCACGATGTGGCTGCAAATGAAGCTGAATCCGCAGCCGGTGGAGCCGATGCAGCAAAAGATCATGATGTTTCTGCCGGTTATCTTCCTGTTTTTGTTCGCTCAGTTCCCGGCGGGGTTGGTCGTCTATTGGACCTGGAATAATGTGCTCTCGATCGGCCAGCAATGGCTGATCATGCGGCGCATGGGCATCACCCGCGCCTCGCTCGCCGCCGACGCGGCCAAGATCAAGGCGATGAAGGAACGCGCGGCGAGCGGCTTGAGTATGGGGCCGAGTAAATCCAGGCCGGGCACCAAGAAGCGGCGCGCCAAGCCCGCCAGCCGCGCGGACGGCGGTTCGGCTAGGCGCAAATCCGCACCCAAAAAGCCGCCGTCGGGCAGGCCCGCCCTTCCGGCCAAGGCCACGGCTAAAGCTAAAGCCAAAGCCAAAGCCAAGGCGAGAGGGAGAACGCGGGGTAAATCACAGGTCGGTGGGCCGCCGCCCAAGACCGAGTCAACCAAGCCGTCGCGCCGGCAGCGACGCGCGGCCAAGGCCGCCGCGGCGGCGGAACCGGATGAGGCCGGCGAGCGCAGCGCCGAGCGAGACAACACGGATCAGAGCGCCGAATGGGAAGACCGGACAAAGCGCCGAGAGCGGCCGCGCCGGACGCGGCCGAGCCCGAGAGCGAAGCGGCGCTAGAGGCCGCTCGGCGGCTCTTCGCCCAGGATTGCGTCTTCGTCACCGGCGCCGCCGACCGCGCCGGGTTGCCCGACGGCGCGCTGCCCGAGGTCGCGTTTGCCGGCCGCTCCAATGTGGGAAAATCAAGCTTGATCAATGCGCTGACCGGTCATTCGGCGCTTGCGCGCACGTCGAACGCGCCAGGGCGCACACGCCAGATCAACTTCTTTCGGCTGAGCGGCCGCTTG
>JAUVWK010000459.1 GCA_030604165.1 Alphaproteobacteria bacterium
CGATCCTCTACACCATCCCGGTGCAGCTGCTGGCCTACCACGTGGCGGTGCTGAAAGGGACGGACGTGGATCAACCCCGCAACTTGGCCAAATCCGTGACCGTGGAATGAGCGACGAGCAGCGGCCGATCATCGAGCTCGATTACGATTACGAAGAGCTGCGCGCGCCGGTGGCTGCGCTGTGCGCTAAATTTCCGGGCGAATATTGGCGCGCGAAGGACCGGGCGCGCGAATATCCGAGCGAATTCGTCCAGGCGCTGACCGACGCTGGTTTCTTAGCCGCGCTGATTCCGACTGCTTATGGCGGCAGCGGCCTCGGCGTCGGGGCGGGCGCCGCGATCCTCGACGAGATCCACGCCAGCGGCTGCAACGGCGCGGCCTGCCATGCCCAGATGTACACCATGGGCACCGTGCTGCGGCACGGCTCGGACGAACAGAAGCAGGCCTATTTGCCGAAGGTCGCGAGCGGCGAACTCAGGCTGCAGGCCTTCGGCGTCACCGAGCCGACCACGGGCTCCGACACCACCCAGCTGCGCACCACGGCCGAGCGCAAGGGCGACCGTTACGTGGTGAACGGCCAAAAAGTGTGGATCTCGCGGGTCGAGCAATCCGACCTGCTGCTGCTGCTGGCCCGCACCACGCCCAAGGACCAGGTCAAAAAGCGCGGCGAAGGCTTGTCGGTGTTTCTGGTCGAGTTGGGCGCCGCGATCGGCCACGGCCTGACGGTGCGGCCCATCCGCACCATGATCAACCACTCCACCAACGAGCTGTTCTTCGACAATTTGGAGATTCCGGTCTCCAGCCGCATTGGCGAGGAGGGCCAGGGCTTCCGCTATATCCTCGACGGCATGAACGCCGAGCGCATCCTGATCGCGGGCGAGTGCATCGGCGATGCCCGCTGGTTCATCGAAAAGGCCAGCACCTACGCCAAGGAGCGGGTCGTGTTCGAGCGCCCGATCGGCGCCAATCAGGGGATCCAGTTTCCCATTGCCCAGGCCTACGCGCAGATGCAGGCGGCGGCGCTGATGGTGCGCAAGGCCGCCGCCCTCTTTGAGGCCGACCGGCCCTGCGGGCCGGAGGCCAACATGGCCAAGCTGCTGGCCGCCGACGCCTCCTGGGCGGCGGCCGATTGCTGTGTGCAAACCCACGGCGGTTTCGGCTTCGCCGAGGAATACGACATCGAGCGCAAGTTCCGCGAGGCGCGGCTTTACCGGGTCGCGCCGATCTCCACCAACCTGATCCTGGCCTATCTCGGCCAGCATGTCCTCGGCATGCCGAGGTCCTACTGACGGCCGCGCGGCCGATGCCGGGGCCCCTCGAAGGCGTGCTCGTGGTCGCGGTCGAGCAGGCGGTGGCCGGACCGATGGCGAGCTGCCGCCTGGCCGACGCCGGCGCGCGGGTGATCAAGATCGAGCGCCCCGAAGGCGATTTCGGGCGCACCTACGACCGCAAGGCGAAGGGCGAGAGCGCTTTTTTCGTCTGGCTCAACCGCGGCAAGGAATCGCTCGTGCTCGACTTCAAGGACCCCGCCGACGCCGCGCTCTTGCACCGCCTCGTCGGCGCGGCGGATGTTTTCATCCAAAACCTCGCGCCGGGCGCCATGGCGCGCGCGGGCTTCGCATCGGCGGCGCTGCGCGAGGCCAACCCAAGGCTCATCACCTGCGACATCAGCGGCTACGGCGAGGAAGGCCCCTACCGCGACATGAAGGCTTATGATTTTCTCGTCCAGTGCGAGACCGGCCTGACCGCGGTGACCGGCACGCCGGACGGCCATGGCCGCGTCGGCGTCTCGGTGTGCGACATCTCGGCCGGGATCAACGCCCACGCGGCGATCGTCGAGGCGCTCTATGAGCGCACGCGCAGCGCCAAGGGGTGCGGCCTGGCGGTCTCGCTGTTCGACGGCATCGCAGATTGGATGAACGTGCCCTATCTCTATTACACCTATGGCGGCGCCGCGCCCAAGCGCACCGGGTTGAGCCATCCGCTGATCGCGCCCTACGGCGCCTATCCCGTGGGCGACGGTGGCCGTATCGTCATCGCCATTCAAAACGAACGCGAGTGGGCGCGCTTTTGCGCCCAGGTTCTCGAGCGCCCCGAGCTCGCGGCGCATGAGAAGTTTCGCGATCACCCGGCGCGGATCGCCAATCGGGACGAGATGGACGCTATCATCGCCGAGCGCTTCGCCCGCTTCGACATGGCCGGGCTCAGCGAGTGCTTGCGCGCGGCGGCGATCGCCTATGGCCGGCTCAACGAGGTGGCGGACCTGGCCGAGCACCCGCAGTTGCGGCGCCTTGTCGTGGCCTCGCCGAGCGGACCGGTCGAAATGATCGCCCCGCCGGTGCGGCGCGATGGCGCGGCCTTCGCGCCGGGAGCCGTGCCGGCGCTCGGCCAACACAGCGCGGCGATCCGGGCCGAGTTTGCGGGGCAACAATCAGGGAGCAAGACACCGTGAGCGAAAACCTGGAACATCTCAAGGACTGGGTCGGCCGCGTTCAGGAAGAGACCGACGTGATCACGCCCGATCGCCTGGTGCGCATGAGTGCGACGCTCGACCGCGACGACCCGCCGCCGGTGCCGGGCGATCCGGTGCCGTTGTGCTGGCATTGGATGGCCTTCTACGACGCCACTCGGCTGTCCGAGGCCGGTCCCGACGGCCATTCGCGCTTGAGTGGGATCATGCCACCGGTGCCCTTGCCGCGGCGCATGTGGGCGGGCAGCCGGTTCTATTTCAGGGCGCCGCTGCGCGTCGGCGAGCCCCTCACCAAACGCTCCGAGATCATCGGCGTGACAGCGAAGACGGGCCGCTCCGGTCAATTGGTCTTCGTCGCCCTCAAGCACACCATTTTGACCCCGGCGGGTGTGGCCCTGACCGAGGAGCAAGACATCGTCTATCGCACCTTGGCCGAGCCGGACGCGCCGCCGCCGACCCCAAAGCCGGCGCCTGCGGATGGCGTCTGGTCACGCACGATCGAGGTCGATCCGGTGATGCTGTTCCGCTATTCGGCGCTTACTTTCAACGGCCATCGCATCCATTACGACC
>JAUVWK010000458.1 GCA_030604165.1 Alphaproteobacteria bacterium
CTGCGCGCGATCATCGAGCTGATCGAGGAGCTGGCGCTCCGCGGCGGCGGTTGCGGCCTGTTCGAGGGCTGCGCGGCGGGCGACACGGCGATGGCCGTGGTGCTTCGGGTCGGGGACCGCTGAGGGCCCGGCGGCCGGCGCCGATCCGCCGCACCCAGCACGAGCCGATGCCGGCACAGCCACTCGAAAAAGCGACACCAAGCGCCGCGCCACGGGCAAGCCTGGAATTCGCGCCGGCGCGGGTGGAGCGCGAAAACCTGCCCGGCGGCGGCTTCATCCTGCGTTCGCCGATGAAACTCGCGCCCCATCCGCCGAATCTTTGCCTCTATTTGCACGAGTGGGCGGCGCAAGCGCCGGCGCGAACCTTCCTCGCCGAGCGCGACCCGGAGAACCGCTGGCGCAAATTGTCGTATGGCGAGGCGCTTGCGCGTGTGCGCGCGATCGCCCAATCCCTACTCGACCGCGGCCTGACGGCGGCTCGGCCGGTCATGATCCTCTCGGACAACGGCATCGAGAACGGTCTGCTGCAGCTCGGCGCCATGTATGCGGGCCTGCCGGTGGCGCCTATTTCACCGGCCTAGTCCCTTATTTCGCGGGATTTCGGCAAGCTCAGGCATGTCTTCGAGTTGATCCGCCCGCGCATCGTCTTCGCCGCCGACGGCGCGCCGTTCGCGCCAGCGCTCGGCGCGCTCGATCTCGCCGGGGTCGAAATCGTGGTGACGCGCAACGCGCCGGACGGATTAGCGGCCACGGATTTCGCGTCGCTAACCGCGACCGCGCCGACGGACGCCGTCGATGCGGCCCTGGCGCGGGTCGGCCCCGATACGCTGGCCAAGATCCTCTTGACCTCCGGCTCGACCGGCCTGCCCAAGGGCGTCATCAACACCCACCGCATGATGTGCTCCAACCAACAGGCCATCGTGCAGATCTGGCCGTTCATCACGCGGCGCCCGCCGCTGCTGGTCGATTGGCTGCCCTGGCATCACACCTTCGGCGGCAATCACAATTTCAACCTGATCCTGCGCAACGGCGGCACGCTCTACATCGACGCGGGCAAGCCGGCGCCCGGGCTGGTCGAGCAGACCGTGGCCAATCTGCGCGAGGTGGCGCCGACGCTCTATTTCAACGTGCCGCGCGGCTTCGACATGATCCTGCCCCATCTCGAGCAGGACGACGCCTTGCGCGATCACTTCTTCTCCAATCTCGACATGATCTTCTATGCCGCGGCCGCCCTGCCGCAGACCCTTTGGCAGCGGCTCGAGGCGCTCTCCGTGGCCGCCCGCGGCGAGAAGATCGTCATGACCTCGGCCTGGGGCGCGACCGAGACCGCGCCGCTGGTCACCGGCGTGCACTTTCCGATCGACCGGGCCGGCGTGATCGGCCTTCCGGTGCCGGGCACTGAGCTCAAGATGGTGCCCAATGGCGGCAAGCTCGAAATGCGCGTGCGCGGGCCCAACGTAACGCCGGGCTATTTCAAGCGCGAAGACCTCGCCCGCGAGGCCTTCGACGAGGACGGCTTCTACAAAATCGGCGATGCCGGCAAGCTCGCCGACCCGGACGATCCCGCCAAGGGCATCGTCTTCGACGGCCGCGTCGCCGAGGATTTCAAGCTGCTGACCGGCTCGTGGGTCAGTGTCGGCACGCTGCGCGTCGCCGTCATCGGCGCCGGCGCGCCGCTGATCCAGGATGCCGTGGTCGCCGGCCACGACCGCGACGAGGTGGGTCTTCTGGTCTTTCCCGACGCCGCCGGCGCGGCGCGGGTCGCCGGCCTCGATGCGCGCACGCCGCTCTCGGAACTGGCCGCCAACGACAAGGTTCGCGCGGCGCTGCGCCGCGGTCTCGCCGCCTACAACGCCAAGCATCCGGGCTCGAGCACGCGGATCGCGCGCCTTCTGCTGCTGAGCGAGCCGCCGGATAGCGACGCCAACGAGATCACCGACAAGGGCTACATCAATCAGCGCGCGGTTCTGGAGCGGCGCGGCGACCTGGTCGAAATGTTGTTCAGCGACGACGCCCGGGCGATCTTGATCGATTAATTTGTTGCTCACGGTAGCGGACCTGGCGGTCCGCACCTGCGCAGGCGCGCCGGATAACCGGCGGGCCGCGGTCGCGGCCTTAAGAAATCCCACCTTTCTTGCTGCATCTTGTCTTGCCGCATCTTGGCGGCGGGCGGCGAATCTGCGATATAGCGGGCGGGGCGTGCCTTCGGCCGGCCAACAGAGAAAACAACCTGAGACAGGTGACACGGATGCAAACCCTACAACCCCCCGGTTGGTCCGCGCCCATCGGCTATGCCAATGGCATCGCCGCCGCCCCCGGCCGCATCGTCTTTGTCGCCGGACAGATCGGCTGGGATGAGGAGCAGAAGTTTCACAGCGCCGAGCTGGTGCCGCAATTCGAGCAGGCGCTCAAGAACGCGGTTGCCGTGGTCGCCGCCGCCGGCGGCAAGCCCGAACACATTTGCCGCCTGACGGCCTTTTGCACCGACAAGGCCGCCTACCTCGCGGCGCGGTCCGCGCTCGGCCCGGTGTGGCGCGGCGTCATGGGCCGCCACTACCCGGCGATGAGCCTGGTGTTCGTCTCGGCGCTGGTCGATGAGGGCGCCATGATCGAGATCGAGGCCACCGCGGTGATCCCGGATTAGGTCGCGTCGCCGAGCAGCGCGACCCTAAAAACGCCAGACAAGGAGCTATTCGCATGAGCACGGCGGCGAAGGACATCGCGGGCGCGCCCGCCGAGGCGATCGCGGATCTGCGCAGCACCCTCGATTGGCTCAGGGCGGAAGGCGATTTGATCGAGACCGACAAGGAGGTCGACCCCAACCTCGAGATCATCGGCCTGCAAAAACACTTGGACGGCGGTTGCCCGGTGCTCTTCAACAACGTTAGGGGCAAGCCCAACCACCGGGTCGTGACCAACTTGTTCGGCGACATCGGCGTGATCGACAAGATGTTCGGCTGGCGCGACGGCCGCGACCACACCGAGAAGCTCGCCCGCGCTTTGTCGAAACCGCTGCCGCCGGTGACGATCGAGCAGCAGGAC
>JAUVWK010000286.1 GCA_030604165.1 Alphaproteobacteria bacterium
CTTGGCCTCGACCTGCCGCAACAGGGCGAGTTGGCGCGCATGCTGCTCGACGACCTGGCCGAGCGCAGCCGCCGTCCGGACCCGGGACCTGCCGCGGCGCCTAATGGCGCGCGCGCCGAACCGGCCGCCGCCGCTCGGCCCGAAAGCACCGGCAGCGCCCAACCCTCTGACAGGAGCCTGATCGAAAAAACCAAGCAGCAGGTCTATCCCGTCCTGATGGATCGCATCGATCTTGCGGTGGCCTCGCAGCTGCCGCAGGCGGAGCTGGCGCAGCAGATCACGCAGCTGCTGGGCGAGATTCTGGCCGAGCAGAAAGTGCAGCTCAACTCCCGGGAGCAAAAGGCACTATCCTCGGCCCTGCTCAACGACATGCTGGGCCTCGGGCCGCTCGAGCCCCTGCTCAGCGATGAGACGGTTACCGATATCTTGGTCAACGGGCCGAACCAGGTCTATGTCGAGCGCGCCGGTCGGCTGGTGGCGACCGACGTCAAGTTCCGCGACGACGCCCATGTGATGAATGTCGCAACGCGTATCGTCAGCCGGATCGGTCGACGCATCGATGAATCGACGCCTCTGGTCGACGCCCGGCTCGCCGACGGCAGCCGCGTGAATATCATCGTGCCGCCGCTGGCGATCGACGGTCCGACGATCTCGATCCGCAAATTCGCCGAACGGAAAATCACCCTCGACGTCATGGAACGTCAGCAAAATCTCTCGCCCGAGTTGGCCGAAGTCTTGCGGATCGCATCGCGCTGCCGGCTCAATATCCTGATCTCCGGCGGCACCGGGTCGGGCAAGACCACTTTGCTGAACGCCATGTCGCAATTGATCGATCACAAAGAGCGCGTCGTCACGATCGAGGACGCGGCCGAGTTGCAATTACAGCAGCCGCACACGGTACGCCTGGAGACCCGCCCACCGAACCTCGAGGGGCAGGGTCGGATCACGATCCGCGATCTGGTACGCAATTCGCTGCGCATGCGCCCCGACCGCATCATCGTGGGCGAGGTGCGCGGCGGCGAGGTGCTCGACATGCTCCAGGCCATGAACACCGGCCACGACGGCTCGATGTCGACAATCCACGCCAACAGCCCGCGCGACGCCCTGACCCGGCTGGAAAACATGGTCGACATGTCTGGCATCAATCTTCCCAGCGTCGCCGTCAAGACCCAGATCGCCGACGCCATCGACATGATCGTGCAGATCAGCCGCATGCGCGACGGCGTTCGGCGCGTCGTTCGCGTGACCGAGCTGGTCGGCATGGAAGGCGAGGTGATTACGACGCAAGACCTGTTTACCTACGAGTTCCGCGGCGAGAGCGCTGACGGCAAGCTGCAGGGCGACTTCAAGGCGAGTGGCCTGCGCCCGCACTTCATGCCGCGCGCCGAATATTACGGCCAGGACGGAAAACTCAAGGAGGCCATGTCGTGTGGGGCGATCCCAACGTCGGCATCCTGACCGGCCTGATCTTCATCGGCGCGCTGGTCGTATTCGGCAGCCTCGCGGTGGTCGGCGGCAACATGACCGGCACCGCGCGCGTCCGGCTACGCCGTCGCCTCGATCTGGTGAGCGGCGTCGCCACCGACGCCTCGGAGCAGGCCTACGCCAGCCTGCGGCGGCTGTCGCCGCACGAAAAGGCGGGCTCGTTCGACCGGCTGCTCGGCCGGCTGCTGCCGAGCCGCGACAAGCTGGCTGTCCGCCTGACCCGCACCGGCCGCGACATCGCCTTGTCGCGTTATGTGCTGATGTCCGCCGCGGTGGTCTTCGTCGTCACGGTGCTGCTGTGGTCGATGCTGACCCTGCCCTTCGCGATCGCGCTGCTGGCTGGCGGCGTCGCCGGGATCGCGCTGCCCCATTTGGCGGTGAACCGCATGATCGCGCGGCGCATGACCCGTTTTTTGGAGGGTTTTCCCGATGCGCTCGACCTGATCGTGCGCTGCGTGCGCTCGGGGCTCTCGGTACCCGAGGCCATGCGCAACGTCAGCGACGAAATGCCGGGTCCCGTGGGCGAGGAATTTCGCCGCATCTGCGACGGCATCCGGCTGGGCCAAACGCTGGAGCAAGCGCTCGGCGAAACCGCCGGCCGGCTCACGATCTCGGATTTCAATTTTTTCGTCATCAGCCTTTCGGTGCAACGCGAGACCGGCGGCAATCTCGCCGAAACGCTGGGCAACCTCTCGAAAATGCTGCGCCGGCGCCGACAGATGAAATTGAAGATTCGCGCGATGTCGTCCGAGGCGCGCGCCAGCGCCTACATCGTCGGCGCGCTGCCGTTCCTGATGATCGCCGTGTTGTTCGTGATCAAACCCGACTACATCGGCACGATGTTCAGCGATCCGCGCGGCATCTTCGTGCTTGGCGCGGGCTTCCTCAGTCAGATGCTCGGCATGATCGTCATGATGAAGATGACGAGGTTCGAGATATGACGCCGGGTCAGCCAATCGGCATGGGGCTCGACGGCGGCGATCTGGTGATCGTCCTGACCGGCCTCTCCGTGCTTCTCCTCGGCATCGCCTTGATTTACGGCGTCTTCCGCCGCGACCGCCTGGGCCCGCGCATCGACGCCGTCGTCGGGCGAGGCGAATCGCGCGGCGCAAGCGCCACCGCCGCGCGCTCTCGGCACCAGGCGCGCGGTCTCGAGATCATGCGCTGGGTGGTGCAAAGCCTGCGTCTGATGCGGGGACGCCAAGCCGCGCGCGTCAAGGAAAGGCTGGTACACGCGGGCTACCGCTCCAAAGACGCGGTGATCGTCTATCTGTTTAGCAAGTTGGCGCTGCCCGCCGTGGCGCTCGGCCTGGCGTTCATCATGCTCTACGAGGTGCGCCCGATCGAACTGCCCGCGATCGCCAATATCCTGGCCTGCCTGATGGCCGGCCTCGTCGGCAGCTATGTGCCCGATGCCATCGTGCGGCGCGCCACCAAGAAGCGCCGGCACAGCATCTCGAAAGCGCTGCCCGACGGGCTCGACCTCATGGTGATTTGCGCGGAGGCCGGCTATAGCCTGGACGCCGCGCTGCACCGCGTGGCGCAAGAGATTCGCGTCTCCTCGCCGGAATTGGCCGACGAATTGGGCCTGACCACGTTCGAGCTGGGCTTTGCTGCCGATCGCGGGCAATCGCTCGACAATTTGAGCGCCCGCATCGGGCTGCCCGGAATTCAGAGTTTGGCCGCGACCCTCAAGCAAACCGAAAAGCTCGGCACGCCGCTGGCCAACGCGCTGCGTGTGTTGTCCGCGGAGCTGCGCGACGAACGCATGTTGCGGGCCGAGGAAAAAGCCTCGCGCCTGCCGGCCATCATGACCGTGCCGTTGATCGTCTTCGTCTTGCCGGCGCTGTTCGTGGTCGTGCTTGGTCCGGCCGTGCTTCAGATCGTCGACATGTTCGGAAAAATGTAGCCGGACCGCGCCGGCATGCCGAGGCTAGATCCGTTTCAATTCAACCGGCGCCAGTCGCGCCCAGCGAACGCTCTAGTAGGAGCCGCCGCCGACGAAACGTTTCAGCGCGTCGTGATCCTGGACTTGCTCTTCGGGCGTGACAACGAGCTTCCGCAACAGCGCGTAATAGGCCAGGTTGCCGGCCACCTCTTCGGTGTTGAGATCGACACTAGTGATTTCGGCCGCAGCCTCGGTATCGCCCGACAAGCCATAGACCAACGCAAGATTATGCCGCGAGCGCTCGGGCGCACCGGGGACCGCGGCGACGCGGCGAAGCACGCTGACCGCTTGCGCGAACTCACCGCTCAAGGCGAGCGACAAACCGTAGTTGTTTTGCAGCGACGCGTTGTTCGGCGCCAGCGCGAGGCCGGCCAAATAACTCTCCTGCGCCCGCGCATGCTCGCCCATCATATCGAGCGCCACGCCCCTGCGGTTGTGCGCCACGACATCGCCGGGATCGATCGAGAGCAGATTGTCGAAATTGACCAAGGCCCGCTGCGGCTGGTCGAGCGCGATCAGCACCTTGCCGATACCATGCAGCGCGGCAACGTTCTTCGGTTCAAGCGCGAGCACCGCGTTGAAGATCTGCACCGCTTCGCCGTAGGCGGTCAGGTCGCTCAGCGTCTCGCCAAGCGCGAGCTTTGGCGCCACGGCCTCCGGATAATTCACGATCGCCCGGCGATAGATACCGACGGCGCTCCGACTGTCGCCGGCGGCGCGCGTGCTGGCCGCGACCCGCATCAGCCGCTCGAGCGCGCTGTCGTCCGCCGCGCCCTCCGGCCCATTGGCTGCCCCGGCGCAGGCGCCGAGAAAAAGCGAGCCCGCGAGCGCCAATGCCATGACCGCACGCTGTCCGCGAGAAATCGACATGAGAATAAACCTTTTTTTTGGTTCGCCGAGCCGCCGCATAGCCTAGTCCGCCAGGATTTCCGAAACGTAAATTACGGCCCCCGACGCTGCGCTTGCGGCCCAGGCCAGCCGGGCCTTAGCGGCACTTGGCCCGCCTCGGCACGGCAATCTTCATGGTTCCTTAAGCCTTGGCGAACCATGCTGGTCGAA
>JAUVWK010000105.1 GCA_030604165.1 Alphaproteobacteria bacterium
CCTTCTCACCCTGTATAGATGAAGATGTTCTGGGAATCACAGCTATTGTGATTTATTCGCCTCAATCTAGACGCCAATGCGGTAGGGGGCGGAACGATGCAGCAGCCATATTGGCAGGTCGGTTATCCGACCGAATATCGAGCGCTCGACGAACAGCACCAAGAAATCGACGAAAAGATCGGCGCACTCGAGGCCTTACTAAGCGGCCCGGAGAGCGCGCGCGCCGCCGCGTTGATCGCGGATTTCAGAAACACACTGGAAGAGCATTTCTTGCTCGAGCAGCGGGTCATGACGACCTGCAAATATCCGGGCCTGAGCCATCACGTCGACGTGCACGACTTCATCATTCGGAATGTCGAGGTCGTGACGCAGATGTTTTCCGGCGAGGCGATGGTCGGGGCGCGCGCCCGGATCGTTGCGCATCTGCAAGAGAGCCTACGCGAAGACGTGGCTGTCGACGCGGCGTTCAAGGAATTCCTGGATCGGCGCGTGGGGATATCTGCGCTGCGCGCCTGAGACTCTGGGCCGGATCTTTTCGGCCGGGAACCGGCTACGCCGCGCCAAAGCGGTTGCCGGTGCTGTCGGCCAAGCGGTAGGAGCGCAGCGCCTGCGCCACCGTGATCCGGTAGTCGGCGAAGAGCGCCTCTTTACCCAAGGCTTGCGCCGCGCTGTGCCCGGCCTGCTCGCGCCACGCCATGACGGCCGCTTCGTCGCGCCAATAGGAAATCGAGACGAACCTGTCGGCCTCGGCCAGGCTCTGAAAGCGTTCCACGGAGATGAAGCCGTCAATCGTTTCCAGCTCGGCGCGCAAGCCGGCGGCAAGCTCGAAATAGCGCTCTTGCTGGCCGTCGTTGACGGTAACCTCGAAGATCACCGCGATCATGGGACGCGCTCCTTGGTATTATTCGGCGGTATTATTCGGCGGTACTATTCGGCGGCCTCGCCGAAATCCTCGGTCGTGCGGGCCAAGCCTTGCTTCAAAAAGGTTTCGCGCATGACGTAGCCGTTGCCGGCATGGGCCACCATCCGCTCGGGCGGGGTCGGCCGGCTTACCTCGGGCCAAACACCTGGTTGGGGCTCGGCGCCTTCGGCCACGATGGCGAGCGGCTGGTCCTCGGCCATGGCGGGAGGCTTGGTTACTTCGAGGAATTCCCAGGTCGCCTCCAGCGGGATGTTGTTGTTGTCGAAAAAGTAGATCGACCAGCCGAAGCCGTGATCCACGGCGCCATGCACCTCGATGCCGGCGGCTTCGAGGCGATCCTTCAACGCGAACAGGTCTTCCTTGGAGGCGACGCTGATTGAAACGTGGTCGAAGCCGACCGGCTCGCTGGTCGGCTTGCCGGGAAACTTGCGCCGCATCGTTCGCGCGCCGGCATATTCGAAAAAGGCGATGTAATTGTTTCCGGTCTTGAAGAAATAGTGGCGAAAGCCGTCGTGGCCGACGCCGTGGGTCAGGCGCATGCCCAGCAAGTCGCGGTAATACCGGATGGTTTTGACGATGTCTTCGGTGATAAAGGCGAGGTGGTTGATTTCCTTGAGATACATAATCGACCTCTCGGGCTCGGATCAGGGCGAGGCGTACAGCGATTGTACGCGCTGTCGGATGATATTGTACGCGCTGTCGGATGATATGGTCGCAGAGGCGAAGAAATTCCAATCGTCCCGGGGCGCTTGCCGCACCGCGCCGCCGCACCCCATAATCCGGCCATGATCGTGCTGTTCACTGATTTCGGTCCGCGCGGCCCCTATGTCGGCCAGATGATCGCCGTTTTGCGGCGCCACGCGCCGGAGGTTGCGGTGGTCGAATTGCTCAACGACGCGCCGGCGCACGAGCCGCTGGCCGCGGCCTATTTGCTGGCCGCCTTCGGGGACGAATTCCCGACCGGAAGCGTGTTTCTGTGCGTCGTCGATCCGGGCGTTGGCGGCAGGCGCGCACCGCTCGTGCTCGAGGCCGCGGAGCGCTGGTATGTCGGCCCCGACAACGGCCTGTTGGCGCTGGTCGCGCGCCGCGCCGCGCCCGCCCGCTGGTGGCGCATCACCTGGCGGCCGGAGCGTCTGTCGGCCACGTTTCACGGCCGCGATCTGTTCGCGCCGGTGGCGGCGCAATTGGCCCGGGGCGAAGCGCCGCCCGGCGAGACCGTCGCGGACGCCGATACCATCGGCCAGGACTGGCCCGACGATTTGGCGCAAGTGATCTATATCGACCATTTCGGCAACGCGCTCACCGGGCTGCGGGCCCGCGGGCTTGCCAGCGGCAGTACCGTCACCGCCGGTGGGCGGCAGCTGTCGCGGGCCGGCACCTTCTCCGAGGTGCCCGCCGGCGCCGCGTTCTGGTACGAAAACGCCAACGGCCTCGCCGAAATCGCGGTCAACCAAGGGCGCGCGGCCGATCTCTTGGGCCTCGCGGTCGGCTCGCCGGTTGCCGTGCAGGGGCACTAGTGCCCCCTATCATGGTCCCGTGGTGCGTAGGACGGCATTCGAAGGGTTCCGGCGAGGATCGCGGCGCGCCGCGATGCTGTAGCATCGCAATCGGCGCGCGACAACGACCGGGGGCCTCCGAACGCCGCCCGGAGGGTCGCTTTTCCCGCTCCCTCGGGGCGTCGAGAACGCTCGCCGATGCGCAAGCATCGCCTTCGCGCCCCCACCTGCCGAGGAAACGGGAAAAGCGATCCTACGTACCACGGAACCATGATAGGGGGCACTAGATGGAACTCTGGATCCCGAGCGACGAGCAGATCCGCGGCAAGCAATTGCGCGGCGCCAACCTCAGCGGCAAGAGCCTCATCGGCCTGGATCTGCGCGAGGCCGATCTCGAGGGCGCGGATCTGTCGGAAGCCGACCTGCATGGGGCGAATTTCTGGGTCGCCAATCTCGTCGGCGCCAATCTCAGCAACGCCAATTTGAGACTCGCCACGTTCCAAGGCGCGCAGATGGTGGGGGCGCAACTGGTGGCGGCCAACCTTTGGAGCGCCGACCTCAAGGTGGCGAACCTGAGCCAGGCCTTCTTGATGGGTGCGAACATGGCCCAGGCCGACCTGCCCGGGGCCAACGCCAGCAGGGCCAATTTCAGCGAGGCCAACCTGTTCGGCGCCGATTTCCGTTTCTCGGTCTTGCGGGGCGCCAATTTCGGCCAGGCCGACCTGACCACCGCGCGCCTGCAGCGCGCCGAGCTGGAAGGCGCCAACCTGCGCCAAGCCAACCTGACCGGCGCCAGTTTTCGGGGCGCCAATCTCACGGGCGCCGACCTGACGGGGGCGCTCATGCGCGATACCAAGCTCGGGGATGCCAATTTGAGCCGCGCCGATTTTCGCGACGCCGACATGACCTACGCCCACCTCGGGGGCGCGACCCTGGCCGGCACGATCATGCCGGACGGCACTATCGAGCTGGGCGAGCAGGGCGAACAGGACGAGCAGGGCGAATAATCCGGCCCCGGACGTATCCCGGCCGCACGTCGTTAAACTCTTATTAACCAAAGGTTTCGTTCAATGGGGCGGGGCGCATGCTTGGGCGCGCCGGCGCCGGAGAGCTCGCACGATTTCGTTCGGGCGGTTCGGCGCCCGGGAGTTTCAGTTAAGGAGGTTTCGCACTGGGGCGGCGGATCGGCATGGCCGATCGGGAACCGGCAGGTGCGGCAAGGTTATGAGTGGGCAACCCGAAACCCGGCTGTGGGCGCGTGCGGCCGAGAAATCCCGCCATCTCGGTCCCGTCATCGTCGGTGTCGGCGCCGCCGCGATCATTCTCGTGGTCTTCAAGGACGTTCTGTTTCGGGGTTTCCACGAAACGACCTTGGGGCTCAACTCCTTTATCGCCGTGGTCTCGGTGGTTCTCGTCATCCTCGCCGCCATCGTCGCCGATACCCGGATGAAGAACCGCGCGCTCAGCGAGCGGGCGACGAAGCTGGCCGATATGGCCAAGCGGCTGAGCGCGACCGTCGACCATCTCAACAAGGCCAAGGCCGCGTCTGTCGCGACGACACAGGCAAGATCGGGCCCGCTTGCCGGCAGGAGCCAAGAGCTGCGCGCG
The DNA here is from genome assembly GCA_030604165.1 of Alphaproteobacteria bacterium. Lineage (GTDB taxonomy): Bacteria > Pseudomonadota > Alphaproteobacteria > UBA828 > UBA828 > JAUVWK01. The sequence continues at coordinate 4,027 of JAUVWK010000105.1, forward strand.
GCCACGAACGCCATACTCGACAATGCGCAGGTGTTGCAGGGGGCCGGCGACTTGAGCCAAACGCGCGCGCGCGCCGTCGCCGCCATCCTGGCGCATGGAGAGCGGCTGTCGCGCCTGGTCGAGGGCATGGTCGAGGGTTCTGCGAGCGCGGCCGACGACGACATTACCCCCCGGCGGGCGCCGGCGGTGGCGCTACCGGAGCATCTGCTGGCGCGGCTGGATCATGCCGTCAAGGCGGGCAACGCGGCGCAGAGCAAGGAAATGCTCGGCGAGATACAGAGCGTGCTCAAGGAGCTGGGCGAACTCGGGCCTGAGGCGCGGGCGCTCTCGTCGCTCATTGCCGGGCATGTCGAGCGCGCCGATCTTGCCGCCGTCGGCGAGGTGGTGCGCGATCTGGAGGCGGATCGCCTGACCGGCTAGTAGGCGACCCTCCCGTATCCGCCGCCAGCCATGCTAGGCTTGCGCGTAGCGGCAACGAACGACGGGACGGGACGCGCCATGCCCAAGCTGGCGGCAAATCTGAGCTTTCTGTTTCAGGACCTGGCTTTTCTCGAGCGCTTCGACGCCGCGGCGCGGGCCGGCTTCGAGGCGGTCGAATATCTCTTCCCTTATGAGGTTCCGGCGCCGGTTATCGCCGAACGGCTGGCGCGCAACGGCCTCACCCAGGCCTTGTTCAACCTGCCGCCGGGCGATTGGCAGGCGGGCGACCGCGGCCTCGCCGGGGTCCCCGGGCGCGAGACGGAATTTCGCCAGGCGGTCGCTTTGGCGGCGGACTATGCCGCGGCGCTCGGTTGCGCTCAGGTGCATGCCATGGCGGGGCTGGTTCCGGCGGGCGCCGAGCGGCGGCGCCACGAGGAGACGTTCGTCGACAATCTGCGCTTCGCCGCGGCGACGCTCGCCGAGCGGAACGTGCGGCTGCTCATCGAGCCGCTCAACGTGTTCGACATGCCGGGCTATCTGATCAGCGGCTCGGGCGAGGCGCGCGCCATCATCGAGGCGGTGGGCAGCGATAACCTGTTTCTGCAATACGACGTCTATCACATGCAGATCATGGAAGGGAATCTGGCCGAGACCATGGCTCGGCACAGCGATCTGATCCGCCATGTGCAGATCGCCGGCGTGCCGGGCCGCTTTGAGCCGGATGTCGGCGAGATTGATTACCCCTTCGTCCTCGGCCGGCTCGACGCGCTCGGCTATGACGGCTGGGTCGGCTGCGAATACCGGCCGGCGCGCGGCACGCTGGAGGGGCTCGGCTGGGCCGCGCCCTACGGCATCACGGCCGGCTGAGGCTCATTCCTTCGGCTTGTCTCCCGCCGAGGGGATGGAGGAGCGGCCACGCGGCGCTTCGTCGCGATTTTTCTCAGCAGCCTTTTCGCGACCCCAGGGGCCAGGCTCCGGGGGGTCCGGTCTGGCCGGCTCGGTGTCCACCGCGACCGGCACCGGGCGCGCGGTCTGCGCGAGATGGCCGCTGCCGAACAGCCCGACATGGCGGTATTTGAACGCCAGCACCAGCACCATGCCGGTGGCGAAGCCGCCGATATGGGCCATCCAGGCGACGTTCTCGTCGCCGCCACCACCGAAATTGAGCACCTGCATGACGATCCAAAAGCCGAGCACGACGAAGGCCGGCAGGCGGAAGACGAAAAAGGCGAAGGCCCAGACCAGCACCTTGGCGCGCGGATAAAGCAGCAGATAGGCCCCGAGCACGCCGGAGATGGCGCCGCTCGCGCCCACCGTGGGCACGGTGGAGGTGGTATCCATCGCGGCGTGGATGAGAGCCGCCACGGTGCCGCAAATCAGATAGAAGAAGATGAAGCGGAGATGGCCCATGGCATCCTCGACATTGTTGCCGAAGATCCAGAGGAACAGCATGTTGCCGAGCAGGTGCATCCAGCCGCCGTGCAGAAATTGGGAGCTGATCAGGGTCAGAAAATCGAGGTCCGAGGGCAGGATGGCGAGGTCGGGCGAGAGGTAGGCGTGCTGAAAGACCACCGCCGGGATGGCGCCGAGCGCGAAGATCGCGCGGGCACCCTCGGCGCCCGACAGCGAAAACTGCCACAGGAAGACGAGCACGCAAGCCGCGATCAAGGCGAACGTCACGTAGGGCGTGATGTGGGTCGGGTTGTCGTCCCTGAGCGGCAGCATGAGCGGCGGCGGTGTGGTTGCGGTCCCTGCCTATGGTGCGGACTGGCGCGGGGATTGCAAGTGGCTCATGCTTCGACAGGCTCAGCATGAGGAGCGCGTCCTGGCCTCGTCTTAACCTCCTCCCGAGCTCGTCCTCACCTCCTCCTGAGCCTGTCGAAGGAGGAGGCCCGCTCAGCCTTCGACGTAGTCTTCGATATAGGCGCGGACGATGGTATCGAGATCCGGGTCGCGCGGCAGGCCGAGGGCGTCGGCGCGCTCGGCCCGCGCGCGGCCGGGCCAGGTGGCGCAGATGGCCTGGATCGCCGCGTCGGGCACCTGGCGGATTTCGCCGAGCGGGCGCGTGCCGGCGACCCGCTTCAGGCTCGCGATCATTTCGGCCACGGTCGCCGAGAGGCTCGGGAAGTTGATCGTGCGGTCGTCGCCGAGCGCCTCGCTCGGCGCCTCGTGCAGGGCGATCATGGCGGCCACCACGGTGCGGTAGCCGGCCACCACCATGCGGGTCTCGAGCGGCACCGGCAGTTCGCAGACCTGGCCGTTCAAAGGCTCGCGAAAGACGCCGCTGGCGAAGCTCGAGGCCGCCTTGTTGGGCACGCCGGGGCGCACGATCACGGTCGGCAGCCGCGCGCCGCGGCCGTCGAGGAAGCCTTTGCGGGTGTAGTCGTTGAGCAACTGCTCGCCGATCGCCTTGGTGACGCCATAGGTGCCTTGCGGCGTGATTTTGGTGTCGTCGCCGACGGTCGCGGGCATCGCCGCGCCGCCGAACACGGCGATGCTGCTGGCGAACAGCAGCCGCGGGCGCCCGGGCGCCGCGCGGCAGGCCTCGAGGACGTTCAAACCGCCGTCGAGATTGACCTTGAGGGCGAGGTCGAAATCCTGCTCGGCGCCGGCGCTGACGACGGAGGCGAAATGGAACACCGCCAGCGCCTCACCCTCGATCAGGGCGCGCACCAGGGCGCCGTCGGCGATGTCGCCGGCGACGATCTCGGCACGCTCGTCGAGTCCCGCGGGACGCTCGGGCGGGCTGGCCGCGTCGAACAAGATCAGGCGCTCGATCGCCTCGGGCGCGCCGGAGGGCCCGGTCAGCGTGCCGCGTTGGAGGAGTTGACGCGCCAAGGTGAGGCCGAGGAAGCCGGTGCCGCCGGTGATCACGACTTTCATGAATGCTCTCCCGATTAAGCCCGACGATTCATGGTATGGCTGTCGCGAACCATAGCGCACGGGCCGACGCGGCGGTATCGGCACGCGCTTGATTCGAACGCAGCCCTGCCTCTATCTTGAGCGCAAGGGCTGTTCGCCAGGCGAGGGGCGCGCAACACGAAAAGGATCCGACCATGCCGCAAACGGGAGACCTCGGAGCAAACACCAATTTGATCGGCGTGGCGGGCTCGCGTCAGCGTCTGATCACGCCGGCGCTGGTGCTCGACCTGGAGGCGATGGAGCGCAATATCGCCCGCGCCAAGGCGCACACCGAGGCGAACGCGGTGGCGCTCCGGCCCCATAGCAAAACCCACAAATGCCTGACCATCGCGCGCCGCCAAATAGAGGCCGGCGCGCTTGGCATATGCTGCGCCACGCTCGGCGAGGCCGAGATCATGGGCCGCGGCGGCATCGGCGGCGTGCTGATCACCTCGCCGGTGGTCAGCGAGGCCAAGATCGAGGCGCTGATGGCGCTCAACCGCGGCGCCGACGGGCTCATGCAGGTGGTCGATAACATGACCAACATGGCGGCGCTGGGCGCCGCCGCCGCGCAGGCCGGCTTGCCGCTTGCTGTCGTGGTCGACGTCGATGCCGGGCTGCATCGCACCGGCGCCGCCACCGTCGCCGACGCGCTGGCGCTGGTGGAGGCGGCCGAGAGCGCCGAGCACCTGCGCTTCGCCGGCCTCCAGGGCTATGCCGGGCATGTGCAGCATATCGAAGGCTTCGAGGATCGGCGCAAGACCTCGCTGGCCGAGCTCGAACTATTGCGCGGCGTGCGCGACGCGCTGGTTGAGCGGGGCACGCCGCCGCCGATCGTCTCGGGCGCCGGCACCGGCACCCACGACATCGACCCCGAGGCCGAGCTGCTGAACGAGCTTCAGCTCGGCTCCTATGTGGTCATGGATGTCGAATATAACGACATCGAATGCCGCGGCGGCAAGGAATGGCTCTTCGAATCGGCGCTCTTCGTGCGCGCCACGGTGGTCAGCGCCAACCACGATGGGAGCGCCACCATCGACGCCGGCTTCAAATGCTTCGCCACCGACGGGCCGAAGCCGAAATTCGCCCAAGGCGTGCCGATCGGCGCCTCGTACGAGTATTTCGGCGACGAGCACGGCCGCATCGTGTTCGCTCAAACCAATGAGCGCCTGGCGCTCGGCGACGCGCTCGAATGCGTGGTGCCGCACTGCGACCCGACG
>JAUVWK010000024.1 GCA_030604165.1 Alphaproteobacteria bacterium
ATGGCGACGTCCATCGCCGCCTGCATGATGCCGACCGCGCCCGCCGCCAGCACCGCGCGCTCGTAGTCGAGGCCGGACATCAGCACGTTGACGCCCTTGCCGACCTCGCCGAGCACGTTCTCCTCCGGCACCTCGCAGTCCTCGAACACCAGTTCGCCGGTGTTGGAGCCGCGCATGCCCAGCTTGTCCAGCTTCTGCGCGACGGAGAAGCCCTTCATCCCCTTCTCGATCAGAAAGGCGGTGATGCCGCGCGGGCCGGCGTTCACGTCGGTCTTGGCGTAAACCACCAAGACCTCCGCGTCGGGGCCGTTGGTGATCCACATCTTGGTGCCGTTGAGCACGTAGCGCCCGCCCTTTTTCTCGGCCCGTGTGGTCATCGCCACCACGTCCGAGCCGGCGCCGGATTCGCTCATGGCCAGCGCGCCGACATGGGCGCCGCTGATCAGCTTGGGCAGGTATTTGCGCCGTTGCGCCTCCGTGCCGTTGCGCCGGATCTGATTGACGCAAAGGTTGGAGTGGGCGCCGTAGCTCAAGCCCACCGAGGCCGAGGCGCGGCTGATCTCCTCCATCGAGACCACATGCTCGAGATAGCCGAGCCCGGCGCCGCCATAGTCTTCCTCGACCGTGATACCGAGCAGGCCAAGCGCGCCCATGTCGGCCCACAGGTCGCGGGGAAACTCGTTGTCGCGGTCGATGGTCGCGGCACGCGGCGCGATCTCCGCGCCGGCGAAGCCGCTCACCGTGTCGCGGATCATGTCGGCGGTCTCGCCGAGGCCGAGATTGAGGCCGGGCAGGCGGTTTGGGATCATCGCAAGGCGCCTTCGCGAGGCTGCAACGGTTGCATGCGTATCAACACTAGCGTAACCCGCTACAGAAGGAACAGCCCGGCGAGGCCGAGGAAGGCGAGAAAGCCGATCACGTCGGTGACCGTGGTCAGCAGCACCCCCGCCGCGGTCGCCGGATCGATCTTGAGGCGCCACAGGGTCACCGGGATGGCCAAGCCGAACAGCCCGGCAACCAGCATGTTGATGATCATGGCGCCGCCGATCACCAAGCCGAGCGGCAAGTTCTGATACCACAGTCCGGCGGCGGCGCCGGCGAGCACGGCGAACACCACGCCGTTGATGCCGCCGACGATGAATTCCTTGCCGAGCACGCGCAGCACGTTGCTTTGGATCAAATCCTTGGTGGCGATGGCGCGGACCGCGACCGTCATGGTCTGAGTGCCGGCGTTGCCGCCCATGCTGGCGACGATCGGCATGAGCACGGCGAGCGCCACCATCTGATCGATCGTGCCGTCGAACTGATAGATCACGATCGAGGCGATGATCGCCGTGCCCAAATTGACCAACAACCAAGTGAAGCGACCCCAGGCGGTTTGCAGGGCGGCGCGATAGATGTCGGGCTCGGCCACGCCATGCAGGCGCATCAGGTCTTCCTCGGCCTCCTCGTGGATCACGTCCACCACGTCGTCCACCGTGACCACGCCGATCAAGCGGCCGCTGGCGGTCACCACGGGCGCCGAGATCAGGTCGTATTGCTCGAAGACGTAGGCGACCTCTTCCTGGTCGGTCGCGGCCGGAATGATTTTCAGGTCGGTCAGCATGATATCTTGCAGGCGCACCGGCCGACGGGTGCGCAGCAGCCGGTTGAGACGCACTGTGCCGATCGGTGTATGGCGCGGATCGACGACGAAGATCTTATAAAACTCCTCCGGCAGATCCGTGGCCTCGCGCATGAACTCGATGGTTTGGCCGACCGTCCAGAAGCTCGGCAGGCTGAGCACCTCGCGCTGCATCAGCCGGCCGGCGCTGTTCTCCGGATAGGTCAGTCCCTCTTCGAGCGCGACGCGCTCCTCGTCGGGGATGGCCTGCAGAATCTCCTGCTGCTGCGGCGCGTCGAGGTCCTCGATAACTGCGACGGCATCGTCGGTATCCAGTTCCGAGATCGCGGCCGCCACCTCGCCGGTATCCAGCCGCTCGATCACGTCATCGCGGACGTCGTGCTCGAGCTCGGCCAGCACCTCGCCGGTGAACATGGCGCCCGCCGCGGCGATCAGCTGCTGCCGCTCATCCGGCTTGAAGCGCTCGATCAGGTCGGCCAGATCGGCTTGGTGCAGCGGCGCGATGAGGTCACGCACGCGCCCGTCGTCGCCGGCATCGAGCGCCGCGGCAACGGCGCGGACCAGCGAGCTGGTGAGGCCGTAAAGTCCCTCCCCTTGGCCCGAGGGCGGCGAGGGCACAGGCGCCTGAACGGGCTCGGGAGGGGGCATAAGAAGGTCTCAGTCCGCGGTGGCGGAGACCGCCGCGGCGATCCGATCGTGCGCGGCGCGGGTTTGGGCCTCGACCACGGCGAAGGCCGTCATATTGAGCACACCGCGGGTCGTGGCCGAGCTGGTCAGCACGTGGGCGGGCCAGGCCAACCCCAGCAGCACCGGGCCGACCGTAATGCCGTTGGCCAGCACCTTGACCAGGTTGTAAGCGATGTTGGCGGAGGCGACGTCCGGCAAGATCAAAGTGTTGGCCTGCTCCGTCAGACGCGAATTGGGAAACAGCGCCTGGCGGGTCTCCGCCAACAGCGCGGTATCGGCATGCATCTCGCCTTCCGCCTCGAGGCTGGGCGCGCGCTCGCGCAGCAAGCTCATGGCCCGGCGCATCTTGACCGAGCTTCTGAAATCGTTGCTGCCGAAATTGGAGCTCGAAAGCAGGGCGATCCTCGGCGTGAGTCCGAAGCGCCGCACCTGTTCGGCCGCCAGCACCGTGGTTTGGTAGACCTCCTCGGGGCTTGGGTCTTCGGTGACATGGGTGTCGGTGATGCAGAATACGCCACGGTCCAGGATCAAGACCTGCATCGCGGCGGCCGAGCGCACACTGGGCTTGAGGCCGATCACGTCGAGCACATGACGGAGCTCGGGGCGGTACAGGCTGACCGGTCCCGCGATCATGGCGTCGGCGTCGCCGCGCCGCACCATGAGCGCCGCGATCGCGGTGTTGAGAGTGCGCGCGACGGTCTGGGCGGTGGCGGGCGAGGCCCCCGCGCGGCCCCGCAGATCGTGATATTCCTGCCAGTAGGCCTCGTACTGCGGGTACTGCACCGGGTCGAGCACCTCGAGGTTCTCGTCCACCCGCAGGCGCAGCGCCAGCCGGTCGATGACATTCTCGATGGCGGCCCTGCGGCCGATCACGATCGGCTTGGCGATCCCTTCGTCAAGCGCCTGCTGCACGGCCCTGAGGATGCGATCGTCCTCGCCCTCGGCAAAGACCACGCGCTGCGGCTCTTGCTTGGCCAGATCGAATATGTTTTTCATCAAGTAGCCCGTGCGGAAGACGAACTGGCTCAGCTCCCTGGTATAGGCCTGGAGATCGGCGATCGGCCGGGTGGCGACGCCGCTCTCCATCGCCGCCTTGGCGACGGCAGGGGGCACGGTACTGATCAGGCGCGGGTCGAAGGGCTTCGGGATGATGTAATCGGGGCCGAACTTGATCGAGGAATCGCCATAGGCCGCGGCCACGATGTCGGAGGTCTCGGCCATGGTGAGGTCGGCGATAGCGCGCACGCAGGCGAGCTTCATCTCGGTGTTGATTTCGGTCGCGCCGCAGTCGAGCGCGCCGCGAAAGATAAAAGGAAAACAGAGGACGTTGTTGACCTGGTTGGGATAATCCGAGCGCCCGGTGGCGATGATGGCGTCGGGCCGCACCGCGCGGACCTGCTCGGGCATGATTTCGGGCACCGGATTGGCGAGCGCCAGAATGATCGGCTTGGCGGCCATCCGTTTGACCATGTCTGGGCTCAGCGTGCCGGGCCCGGAGAGGCCGAGGAATATGTCCGCCCCTTCGATCGCGTCATCGAGAGTGCGCGCGTTGGTTTCGGCCGCGAAATACGCCTTTTGCTCGTTGACTTCGTCGCGGCCCTTGTAGATCACGCCCTTGCGGTCGCAGACGATGATATTGCCGAGCGGAACGCCGAGATCGACCAAAAGGTGCAAACACGCCATGGCCGAGGCGCCGGCACCGGAGCACACCAGCTTGACGTTGCGCATTTCCTTGTCGATCACACGCAGGCCGTTGAGCGCGGCGACGGCGACGCAGATGGCGGTGCCGTGCTGGTCGTCGTGGAAAACGGGGATGCTCAGGCGTTCCTTGAGCCGGCGCTCGATCTCGAAGCATTCAGGCGCCTTGACGTCTTCCAGGTTGATGGCGCCGAAGGTCGGCTCGAGGCGGGCCACGGTGTCGACGAAGGCGTCGATATCGGGTTCGTTGATCTCGATGTCGAACACGTCGATGTTGGCGAACTTCTTGAACAGAACCGCCTTACCTTCCATCACCGGCTTGGCCGCGAGGGCGCCGATCGAGCCGAGGCCGAGCACGGCGGTGCCGTTGGTGATCACGGCCACGAGATTGGCCCGTGCCGTCAGCTCATAGGCGCTGGCCGGATCGGCGACGATCTCCTCGCAGGCGGCGGCCACACCCGGCGAATAGGCCAGCGCCAGGTCGCGCTGATTGGCCAGCGGTTTGGTCGCATGGATGCCGAGCTTGCCGGGCTTGGGTAGGCGGTGATAGGCGAGTGCCTGTTCGCGAAAGTCGTCCGCCATGGAATAATCCTCTACCCGCTGGAAATGTGCGGGGGAGTATAGTCATGGGCTGCCGAAAAGCTATCACCGCTCCTTGGTATCGAATAGCAATCGTGAGTTCGAGGATGAATGAACCGATGGGTCAACGGAGCCGGTCGTGACCCCGGAGGCGCCCGCCGCCGCCGCGCCGCCCCTGCCGGCGCTGGAATGGACCTTGAGCGATGCTCCGGTTGCTTACCCGGAGGCCGTTGCGGCGATGGAGACGCGAGTCGCCGATATTCGTGCCGGACGGCGGCCCGAGCTGGTCTGGCTGCTGGAGCATCCGCCGCTCTATACCGCGGGCACCAGCGCCGATGCGGCCGATCTGCTGCAACCCGCGCGGCTCCCCGTCTATCGTACCGGCCGGGGCGGTCAATACACTTACCACGGGCCGGGCCAACGGGTTGCCTATGTGATGCTCGATCTGATGCGCCGCGCCGAGGCCGGCGGCCCCGATTTGCGCCAGACCGTGCGCGCTCTCGAGCAATGGCTGATCAACACCTTGCGGTGCTTCGGCGTGCGCGGCGAACGGCGGCAGGGCCGGGTCGGCGTCTGGGTCGCGCTCGGCAAGGGCGATGAGGCGAAGATCGCCGCCCTCGGTATCCGCGTGCGCCGTTGGGTCACCTTCCATGGGGTCTCGCTCAATGTCAGCCCCGACCTCAGCCACTACGAAGGGATTGTCGCCTGCGGCATCCGTGACCATGGCGTCACCTCGCTTGCCGCGCTCGGCGTCGCGGCGACAATGGCCGAGGTCGACGCGGCGCTCCGGGAGGAGTTCGAGGCTTTGTTCGGGGCCAGCGTGGTAACCGCCTAGGGCGATTTTCCTATTGCGTCCGTAGACTTAGATTGAGGCCGATCACGCCGACGATGATCAGCACGATGGAGGCGACCTTGAAGGCGGTCACCGGCTCCTTGAACCAGATGACGCCGATCGCTGCGATGATCGCGGTGCCCACTTCCGACCAGATGGCGTAGGTTACGCTCAGGTCGATCTTCTTCAGCGCGAAGGTGAGCGCGGCAAAGCTTAGGCCGTAAAAAACGAAAATCAGAACGCTCGGCAGCAGGCGCGTAAAACCGTCCGACAGCTTCATGTTCGTCGTGCCCGCCACTTCGAGGAAGATGGCGGCGATCAGGAATCCCCAGTGCATTGGCGTCTTCGCTCCTTGGTATCGGGTCGGCCGGCAGCGGCCAGCGCCGCTATTTCGTGGCTTGTTGGTAGAAGCCGGCGTTATTTGGCGGCTCCGCCGGGCGAATTTCGACCGCTTCGACGATGGCATGGGGCGGGCCGCTGCGGCAGGCACCCAGTATTTCATCAACCGCCGCGGCGGGCCCTGAAAACAAGGCCTCCACGCTGCCGTCGCGGCGATTGCGCACCCATCCCACGAGGCCCAGCGCCGCGGCCCGATCGCAGGTCCAACCCCGAAACCAGACGCCCTGTACGCGCCCGGTGATTAAGGCCCGGCGGGTGACGTGCTCCTCGTTGAGCAGGGGCATGGCGCGGCCCTACTCGAACTCCATGATGACCTGATCGACCGCCAGGCTATCGCCGATGGCGGTCCGAATCTTGGCCACCCGGCCGTTGCGCTCGGCCCGCAGCACGTTCTCCATTTTCATGGCGTCGACCACGGCAAGCGCCTGGCCGGCCCTGACATTGTCACCCACCGCGACCGGAATCGAGACCACCAGACCCGGCATGGGCGAGAGCAAATAGCGCGACATGTCGGCGGCGTTTTTTTTCGGCATCCGCGCGGCGAGCTGCGCGGCCCGGGGCGTGCGCACCATGATCGCGGCCTCCACGCCACGGTGCCACAGGGTGAACGCGACGCCCGTGCGGTCCACCTGCAGCACCGCCGGCCGGCCGTCGACCGTGCCCTCGAAGAGGTGCTGCGCCGGCAGCCAGTCGGTCTTTACCGTGACGGTGCGTTTCGCGTGGGTCACGGCGAGACCGTCGTCGAGCTCCGACAGCGAGACCGGGTGATTGACCTCGCCCACCGAAACGACCCGCTCCGCCGCCGGCCTGCCGGCGAGCCCCGGCATGCGGCCGGCGAGGCGGCGATTGCGCGCCTCCAAGCGGTGCTGGATCGTCGCGGCCACGGGCACGATGACGGCGAGCAAATCGGCCGTTAGCGCGGCGCTGCGAAAGCCGTCGCTATATTCCTCGGCCAGAAACGCCGTGCTGAGCCGACCCTCGCGGAAGCGCGGATGTCCCATGACAGCATTCAAAAGACCGATATTGTGGGAAACACCGCGGATGTAATAGGCGTCCAGCGCGTCCTGCATGCGGGCGATTGCCGTCGCCCGATCGGGCCCATGGGTGGCCAGCTTGGCGATCATCGGGTCGTAGTACACGCTGATCTCGGAGCCATCCTCGATTCCGGTATCGAGACGCACATCCGCGCTGGCCATCGGCGCGCGGTAGCGGACGATCCGCCCCACCGAGGGCAGGAAGCCCCGCGACGGGTCCTCCGCATAGATGCGGCATTCGATGGCCCAGCCGTCGCGGCGGACGTCCGCTTGCGCGATGGCCAAGGCTTCGCCCGCGGCAATACGAATTTGCTGCTCGACCAGATCGATGCCGGTGACCAGCTCGGTTACCGGGTGCTCGACCTGCAAGCGCGTGTTCATTTCCAAAAAAAGAAATTCTTCTCCTGGTCGGCGATGAACTCGACCGTGCCGGCCGAGCGGTAGCCCACCGCCTTGGTCAGCGCCACCGCCTGCGCGGCCATGGCGGCGCGGGTGGCCTCGTCCAGCAAGGGGCTTGGCGTCTCCTCGATCACCTTCTGGTGCCGGCGCTGAATGGAGCACTCGCGTTCGCCCAAATGAATCACGTTGCCGTGGCCGTCGGCGAGCACCTGAATCTCGATATGGCGCGGCTCCTCGATGAATTTCTCGACGAACACCCGGCCATCGGCGAACGAGGCCGTTGCCTCGTTGATCGTTGACTGCACGCTTTCTTGCAATTCCGTTTTGGAGCGCGCCAGCCGCATGCCCTTGCCACCGCCGCCGGCGGCTGCCTTGATCATGACCGGATAACCCAGCGCGGCAGCCGCGGCCAGCGCCTGCTTGGCATCCGCGACTGCTTCGGCGTGACCCGGGATAACCGTGACGCCGGCGCTCTCGGCGATCTTCTTGGCTTCGATCTTATCGCCCATGGCCGCGATCGCCGCCGCCGGCGGGCCGATGAAAACCACGCCCGCGTCTTCGAGCGCCTTGGCGAAGATCGCGTTCTCGGAGAGAAAGCCGTAGCCGGGGTGAACGGCCTCGGCGCCACTGCGGCGCACCGCATCGAGGATGGCCTCGATCTTGAGGTAGCTGTCGGCGGCCGCGGCCGGGCCGATCAAGACCGCCTCGTCGGCCTCGCGCACATGCAAGGCGCCCGCGTCGGCCTCGGAATAGACTGCCATGGTCTCGATGCCCAGGCGCTTGGCCGAGCGCATCACCCGGCAGGCGATCTCGCCGCGGTTGGCGATCAGAATCTTGGAGAAGGTTGTCACAGCCATGTCTTGACGCAGATTACAGGATCGCTTCTGGTGCGTGTAGAGGGGTTGCGGTTTTCCGCTCGCCCGGCGCAATACTTCTCCCGGCGATGCAACGGAGGCTTCGAATGAGTGACGCCTATTCCTGGTTCAAGGCGCTGCATGTCCTCGGCGTGGTGCTCCTGCTCGGCAGCGTTCTGATCAACCCCTTTTGGAAGGCGATGGCCGATCGCACGGGCGATCCGCGCATCATCGCCTTCGCGCAAATCCAGTTGATGCGTGGCGAGATCGTCTTTACCGCGCTCGGCGCCGTGCTGGTGGTGGCCTTCGGTTTCGCCGCGGCCGTGCACGCCGGCATGTCGTTTGTGTCGTCGGGTTGGCTCGCCTGGGGCTTCTGGCTGACCATGGCCGGCGCCTTGGGCTGGCTCGCTATCGTCATGCCCCGCATTGTCAAGCAGACGCGCCTGGCCCGGAGCTTCGCCGCTGGCGGCGAGATCCCGGCTGCCTATTGGCGCGCCGGTCGGCCCATCGCCGTCGTCGGCCCGCTGCTGACGCTGGCCCTGCTCGCCGCGCTCTTCATCATGGTCTTGAAACCCGGTTGAGGCGATTCCGGCTGGCAGAGAACACTGAACGCGTTTGTCATACGCGATGGCCGGCGTAGCGCGGCGCAGCACCTCCGTGACATAGTTGCTCCCAAAATGAGCCGCCCGCCGCCTGTGGTTTGGGGTCGGCGCAATGTCAGGGGTCAAGTTGCCATGTCGAAGCAGTTTCCACACCTGTTCTCGCCCCTCAAATTGCGCCACAAGATGCTCAGAAACCGCATCGTGTTCGGCGCGCACACCGCCAACATGAGCGAGGGCGGCCTGCCCGTCGACCGCCACTTCGGCTATTACCGCGAGCGCGCCCGCGGCGGCGCGGCGATGATCGTCGTCGAGCCGGCGCCGCCGCATCGCACCGGCGTGTTGACCCGCGGCAACTTCCGCCACGAGGACGATTCGGTTATCCCGTACTTCCGTCGCATCACCGACGAGTGCCACGGCCTCGGCACGGTGATGGTCCACCAGATCTATCACGTCGGCGGTCACGGCGATCAGGACAACTCGTGGGAGCCCTACTGGTCGCCATCGGGTGTGCCCTCGATGCACGACCCCTGGGGCAGTCACGCCATGACCGAGGCCGAGATCGAGGAACTGATCGTGAGCTTCGTCGAGGCCGCCCGGCGCGACCGCGACGCAGGCTTCGACGGCGTCGATCTCTTCGCCGGCTACAACTGCCTGATCGACCAGTTCTGGTCGCCGATCACCAACCAGCGCGACGACCGCTGGGGCGGCAGCCTGGACAACCGCATGCGCTTCGCCGTCGAGCTTTGCCGCCGCATCCGCGAGATGGCGGGCGACGACTTCATCGTCGGCATGACCGTCTCGGGCGCCGAGCCCTATCCCGGTGGGCTCACCATCGAGGACAAGCAGGAGATGGCGGCGTATCTGGACGAGCGCGGCCTCGTCGACTACTTCTCGGTTGGCACGGGAAGCTATCTCAATCAGTTCTCCAAGATCGTCCCCTCGTTCCAGTTCGACATGATGCTGGGCCCGCCCGACGCCCGGAAGTTCAAGGAGGCGGTCAAGCACGCAGTCGTGACGGCGGAGGCGCGGATCAAGACGCCGGCCAACGCGGAGACGGTGATCGCCGGGGAGCTGGCGGATCTGGTGAGCATCGTGCGCGGCCAGATCGCCGATCCCCACCTCGCCAACAAGGCGCGCGACGGCCGCGCCGAGGACGTCCGCCCCTGCATCAACTGCAACCAGCTCTGCCTCGGGCGCCGGATGCGCGATTACTGGATCTCCTGCCTCGTCAATCCGTCCGTGGGTCGTGAGTTCGACTGGGACGGCGATCGCCCGCCCCCGGCCGAGACGCCGCGCGAAATTCTGGTGGTGGGGGGCGGCCCGGCGGGCCTGGAAACCGCGCGCGTTGCCGCCGGACGCGGCCACCGGGTGACGCTCGTCGAGCGCGGCAGCGAGCTCGGCGGGCAGTTCCGACTCGCCGCCGGCCAGCCCGAGCGCGGCGAGGTCGGCGAGCTGCTTACCTGGTACCAGGGCCAGCTCGAGAAGGCCCAGGTTGAGGTCAAGCTGAGAACCGAGATGAGTGAGGACGACGTGCGTAACGCCGCCGCCGACGCCGTGGTGCTGTGCACCGGCTCGCGCCCCTCGCGCGACGGCTATCAGCGGGCCCTGGCGCATGTGGCGCGGTTGCCCGGTGTCGATCAGGACAACGTCTGCACCGTCCACGACGTGCTCGAAGGCACGGTGGTGCCGGGAACGCGCGTGCTGCTGCTCGACGACCTCAACGGTTGGTGGCCGGCGAGCGGCACCGCGCTCCACCTCGCGCTGCAGCGCCATCAGGTGACTCTGGTGACCAGCGCCGAGCAGGTGGCGGGGCAGCTCGAACAGAGCCGCACCGCCGATTCGACGCGCCAGCGGTTCATGAGATACGGCGTCGAGACCCTTACGGCGACGGCGCTCCTGTCCTGGGAGGGCAACACCGCCAGGCTGGTCAACCTCTACACCGGCGAGGCGGACGAGCGCGAGTTCGATTCGCTGGTGCTGGCCACCACCAACACGCCCGAGGACGAGCTGACGAAGGCGCTCGCCGGGTCAGGCCTCGAGGTTCACGCCATCGGCGACACGGTCGCGGCGCGCACGGCGGCGATGGCCTTCTACGAGGGCCGCAAGCTCGGCCTGCGGCTATAGGGCGATTCCACGCGCGGGCGAAACACCCTAAAGCGGCACGTTGCCGTGCTTCTTCCAGGGGTTGTCGAGCTTCTTGTTGCGCAACATGGCGAGCGAGTTGGCGATCCGCTTGCGCGTGCTGTGCGGCAGGATCACATCGTCGATGAAGCCGCGGTGGGCGGCAATGAACGGATTGGCGAACTTCTCGCGGTATTCCTCGGTCTTGGCCTCGGCCGCCGCCGGGTCGTCGAGGGTGCCGCGGAAGATGATCTCGACCGCGCCCTTCGGTCCCATCACCGCGATCTCGGCCGTGGGCCAGGCGTAGTTCACGTCGCCCCGCAAATGTTTCGAGCTCATCACGTCATAGGCGCCGCCATAGGCCTTGCGGGTGATCACGGTGACTTTCGGCACCGTCGCCTCGGCGTATGCGTAAAGCAATTTGGAGCCGTGGGTGATGATGCCGTTATGCTCCTGGTCGGTGCCCGGCATGAAGCCCGGCACGTCGACAAAGGTCACGATCGGTATGTTGAAGCAGTCGCAGAAGCGCACGAAACGCCCCGCCTTGCGCGACGAGGCGATGTCGAGGCAGCCGGCCAGCACCATGGGCTGGTTGGCGACGATGCCGACCGTGGCGCCGGCGATGCGCCCAAAGCCCGTGACGATGTTTTTGGCGAAGTTCGGCTTGAGCTCGAAAAAGTCGCCTTCGTCCAGGACCTTTTCAATCAGCTCCTTCATGTCGTAGGGCTTGTGCGGGTCGGCGGGCACCAGGCTGTCGAGCGACATCTCCGCCCTGTCGCTCGGGTCTTCGGTGGGCCACACCGGGGGTTGCTCGCGGTTGGAGGCCGGCAGGAAATCGACGAAGCGCCGAGTCTCGGCGAGCGTCTCGGTATCGTTGGCGAAGGCAAGGTCGGCCACGCCCGACTTGCCGGTATGGCTCTGGGCGCCGCCCAGCTCCTCGAGGGTCACCACCTCATGGGTCACCGTCTTGACCACGTCGGGCCCGGTGACAAACATGTAGGCCGTGTCCTGCACCATGAAAATAAAATCGGTCATGGCCGGCGAATACACTGCGCCGCCGGCGCAGGGCCCCATGACCACCGAAATCTGCGGCACCACGCCCGAGGCCATGACATTGCGCTGAAACACTTCGGCGTAGCCGGCCAGGGAGGCGACGCCCTCGTGGATGCGCGCGCCGCCGGAATCGTTGAGTCCGATCACCGGCGCGCCCACTTTCATGGCCTGGTCCATGATCTTGCAGATCTTCTCGGCGTGAGCCTCGCTGAGCGAGCCGCCGAAGACCGTAAAGTCCTGGCTGAAGACGAACACGAGCCGCCCATTGACGGTGCCGTGGCCGGTGACCACGCCATCGCCGGGAGTGGTCTTGTCCGCCATGCCGAAATCGGCGCAGCGATGCTCGACGAACATGTCGTATTCCTCGAAGGAGCCCGAATCGAGTAGCAGCTCGAGGCGCTCGCGCGCGGTGAGCTTGCCCTTCTTGTGCTGCGTCTCGACGCGCTTCTGGCCACCGCCAAGTCGCGCGCGCGCGCGCATATCCTCGAGCTGGCGAAGGATGTCCTGCATGCTTTGTCCGATGCGCTTTCGGTGAATGGTGGCGGCCGCCCCTCTCGGCGCGCCCGCGTGCCGCTATGAGAGAGACCAAATCCAGGGGTTCGTCAAGCCCGCCGCTTTCGTTCAAATGCGACACATGATCATGAACCGCGCCGCGGCGAGGAGGTCCCGGCGGCGCGCCTGGCGCTGCGCCGCCGCCTCCTGGTCTTCGCCCCAGCTTTCGCTCTGATAGGTCTCGTCGATTTGCGCTGCGCGCCAGGCGGTTTCCGCGTCGATTTCGCCCTCGAACAGGGCCAGGCCGATCACCAGCGAGCCGCTGGCGGCGGTGGCGCCATGTAGGCCGGTCAGAGAGAGCGCGTTCAGCGCCGCCACCGCCGCCCGCAAGGCCCCGATCGTGCCGGGGTCTTGTGGTGTTGGGGTGAGGCCGGTGGTCACCGCCAGGGCAGCGCCGTAACGCCGCGCCGCCCAATCGAGCAGCGGTTGCCACGCGGTGTGTTGGCGCCGCGCGAGCTCGGTGGGCCGTTCGGCGCGGTAACACAGCAAGTCGGTTTCCGCGTAGCGCGCGACCTCCTCGACCACCTCGTCCAGGCGCTCCGCGACTCGGTCGAGCGCGGTGTAGACGAGGCGGGTGAGCGGCATGGTCTCGCGTCGAATTGTCGTGTCTTGAGCCTGCCACTCGGCGGCCACGGCCTCGGCGAGCGCCCGGTTGGGCACGCTGAGCGAGCGCTTTGCCGGCGTCTTCAGCGGGCGATCGTCGAGCACGACCGCGAAGCCGCCCTCAACCTCGATGGCCGCGGCAGTGTCGTAGATTCGCTTCATCGCGGCGCAGTTTAAAGAGTTTTCCCCGCGCCTTGGTACGAAACCGAAGCTTGCTAATCGAAGAGGCCGCCGATGGTCTCGAAGATGCCCTCGATCACCGCCTTGGGTCCGCGCGGCTCTTCTGCCGGGCCTCCGAGCTCCTCGGCGGGCGGGCTGGGCGCCGCAGCGGGGACCTTGACCGATACCTCCTGTTGCCTGACCGGCCGGGCTAGGGCCTCGAGGCAAGGGTTCTCGTCGCTGCTGCCCGGGCTGACCAAGGGCAGCAAGATACCGAGCGGATTGATCGCGCTGCCGAGCACGGCGCCGGCCAGCCCAAGCGCCACACTTTCCGCGTCCGGTGCCGCGTTGGGGTCCGACAAAGGCCCCGTCACATTGATCGGCACGGCGAGGCTCAGCAAGGCCGGGTCTTTCGGGCGCGGCACCAATTTCATCTTCACGCGCTCGGCGCCGAGGTCGATTTGGCCCTCCCCGCCGATGGTCATGCGCGCCGTGTCGAACAGTAGCGCGCGGCTATGCGCGACGCCGTCGACGACCGCGAAACGGGCCACCAGGCAATTGACGTTGGTATCGTCCGCGCTCGGCCCCCCGGGGATCAGCGTCTGCACGAGGTCGGCGGCGAGCAGATCGACATAGGCGCTGTCTATTCGACTCTTGCTCATGGTCAGCCCGACATGGCCGTCGAGCCCGGCCGCGATGGCGTGCATCGACGCGCCGCGGCCCTTGAGGGCGGCCTCCACGTTGACGGGCCCCGAGGCGACGTGGTCGATCTCGAGCGCCGCCAACAGACCTTCGAGGTTGGCCTGGTGTAACGCGAGGGTGGCGTTAAGCGCCGGAACCTTGAGTCCGCTATCGAGCGAGGCTGTGGCTCTCAGCTCACCGCCGGCAACACGCGCGGTCAACGGCCGCAGGGTCATTGCGCCGTCATCGAGCACGAGCTTGATGTGCAGATCCTCGAGCGTAATGCCGGCGTAACGGACGACTCGGGCTTCGAGAGCGATCTGCGCATCGACCGCGCCGAGCGCGTCGAGCGGCAGCGGATCGTCACTGAATATGCGCTCCGGTGGCGCCGTCGCACCGGGTTGAGCGGGCGCGTCGTCGACCGCCGGCGGCTCGTCGGAGGCGTCGAAATCCGTTTCGGCCGAGGCTAACAGCGAATCGAGATTAAGGTGGCGCGAGGTGAGCGTGGCTTCGATTTTGGGCCGTTCGCCACTCTCCTCGAAGCGCAGCGTTCCCGCCAGGTCGCTATCGCCGAACGTGGCCATGAGATTTTCCAGGATGTAACCCTTGCCGTCATCGCGAAGCTGGCCGCTCAGGCGAAAGGGACCGACCGCCGGCATCGCGACGCCCGAAAGATCGCTCAGCGTGGCGAGCGATTCGCCGGCCATGGCGACTGAGAGGTCGAGGCCCTTGGCCGCGCCCGGATCGGCAATCGTGCCATCGATCGTGACCTCGGCACTGGCGAATTCCGCGTGCGCGGAGATCGGGATATTGCTCTGTCCCGTGCCGATGCTCGCCTCGGCTTCGATCAGCATGTCATCGAGCAGCCCTTGCAGCGTGAGGTTGAACGGCCCATCGGGCCCGGTGGACGAGCCTTCGGCACGCTCGATGTGGATCGTGCGCGTATCGCCGCTGCGGCCGTCGCGATAGCTCAACACGGCCCGCCTGATCTGGATTTCTTCGATGATCGGGAGGCCGCGTTCGGCGACCTCTTCCGGCGCTTCGGTCTCGCTCGACGACTCTTCGCCCGCCGTTTCGACCGCCGCCGCCTCCTCCTCGAACTGCCAATTACCGCGACCGCTCTGGTCCGTTTCGAGCAGAATGTCGGCGTCCTCCAGGATCAGTCGCTTGATCTGGATCGTGCCACTCAGCATAGGCAGCAACGCCACTTCCGCCTCGAGTCGGCGCAGCGTCAGCATTTCGGGCCGCGAGCCCCAGGGTGCGTTCTGAAACGTGACTTGCTCGGCCACGATGGCCGGGCTCAGCGAAATTCTCAGGTCGAAATCGCCCGCGATCGTAAACTCGCGCCCGGTCGCCTCGCTGATCTGCTGGGCAATGACGTCGCGGTATTTGCTAACGTCTTGCGTGCTCAGGAGAATCACGCCGACTCCGACGGCGAGCACGAGGAGGCCGCCGAGGGCGGCGAATGGCTTCCATATACGCATGACAGAGTCCTGCCTGGCCGCAGATCGTTAAGGGATCGTGAAGAAAATGGGTTAAGAGACCGTGAAGACGAGGGTTGGAATCCCTCAACTCGTTGATCACTGGGCCTTTGAGGCAGTCTCATGCCGCCTGGGCAGGATCGCGCGGCCCGGGAGCAAGGCGAGCTAGAGTACGAGCTCCGCGAAGGGGTCGCTCTCGTCATTGGCGTCGAAGCCGAAGATCTTCCAGGCCTCGCGCATATGCGGCGGCAACGGTGCTGCGACGCGAAGCAGGTGCCGGCCGGAGGCGTCGCCCGGATGCGGCATGACGATGGAGTGGGCGTGGAGATGGGGACGTTTGGCGAGACCGTCCGCGACTAGAAAGGCCGGCGCGCCGCCATATTTGCCGTCGCCGACAATCGGTCGGCCGAGGACCTCGGCGCAGTGCACGCGCAGCTGATGGGTGCGCCCGGTCAAGGGCCAA
>JAUVWK010000373.1 GCA_030604165.1 Alphaproteobacteria bacterium
CTTGCCGCCTGCAGCGCATTGCTCGAGCCGCGCGCGATGCGCTCCGGGTCGGCCGGCAGGCGCGCCTCGCCCCAGGAGAGATGGATGCCGGAATTGGTTCCTTGCAGGCAAATCATGACGGGCAGCGGCGCCTCGTGCCGAGGGTCGCTGATCAGGTGAACCGGAATGTCGAGCTCGGCGCCGAGGCGCAAATACTGGCTCGTGCGCAGCAGCCCGCCCGGCGCGGCGTGCTCGCGCGTGTGGCGTGCCTCAGGCGTCGTGGCCGACCGCGTGTAACCGCAAAGCTCGGCCAGCTTGGCCCGGCACCGGATCTGCCATGCGCCGGCGTCCGCCATGCCGGCGTTGCGCCACGAGAGGCGCAGCGGTGCCGCGCCGTAGTCGTGGATGTGGCGCTCGCTGGGGCTGAGGTGGACGTCCGGCGGCGCGGCGGGA
Organism: Alphaproteobacteria bacterium; assembly: GCA_030604165.1. Classification (GTDB taxonomy): domain Bacteria; phylum Pseudomonadota; class Alphaproteobacteria; order UBA828; family UBA828; genus JAUVWK01. Next base: position 433 of record JAUVWK010000373.1, read on the forward strand.
GAGGGATCGAATTCGGTGCCGGACAGGCGAATCAGGCGCCGCTTGAGCGCGATCATACGGGCGTGGAGCGATGCGACGGTGGGCATGGACGAACCTCGTTCGTGCGGCGGCCTCTCGCCGGCCCCGACTATAGTCGGTTTTCCGTCAGCCAGGATCGGCCGGGGGGGGCCCGGTGAAAAAGCTGGAGGATTTTTCGGCTTGGGTTTGCGCGCCCGATGTCACGGTGCGCGACGCCCTCGGGCGGATCAACGAGCTGCGCGATCACCTTTTTCAGGTGATGGTCGAAGCCGATGGTCGGGTTCACGGCACGTTGACCGACGGCGACGTGCGGCGCGCGATGCTGCGTGGCGTTTCGCTCGACGGCCCCGTGAGCGAGGCGATGCAGACCCAGCCTCGAACCGGCTCGGTCGGCGATGACGCCAACAATCGGGCGGCGCTGAGCGAGGCGCTGTTTCTGCCCATCGTCGATGAACGCGGCTGCATTCAACACATTCTCGTATTGGACGCCGGCCCTGAGCGCCTGAGAGGCGCCTTGGTCATGGCCGGCGGCTTCGGCAAACGCCTCGGCGAACGGACGGCCGATGCACCGAAGCCGCTGCTGAATGTCGGCGGCCGCCCGATTCTCGATAGCGTGCTGTCGCATCTCGAGGATACGGGTATCGGCGATATCCATATCGCCGTGCATTATCGCGCCGAGCAGATCGAGGCGTTCGTGGCGTCGCGCGAAAACCGGGCCCGTATCCACCTGGTGCACGAGCCCGAGGCCTTGGGCACCGCCGGCGCCTTGTCGCAGCTCCCCGGTCCAATGGACGGTGCCATCCTGGTGGTCAACGGCGATGTCGTGACGCAGGTAGATTACGCGGCGTTGCGGGAATTCCATGCTCGTCACGACTATGACGGCACCATCGCCGTAACCCGCTACGAAGTGCCGGTGCCCTATGGCGTCGTCCGACAAGACGACGACGGGGTTTTCGAGGGCATCGACGAAAAACCGATCATCGAGCGCTTTGTCGCCGCCGGCATCTATGTGCTGTCGCCGCAAATCGTCGCGCTTACGCCGGGCGAGCGGGCCGTCGATATGCCGGAGGTGCTGAATATCGCGGTGCGGGCCGGCATGCGGATCGGGCTTTTCCCGCTCCACGAATACTGGATCGATATCGGCCGACCGCGTGACCTCGAGACGGCGAACGCCGACTATGCCGAGAGCAAATGGGCGGCAGGCAAGCCCACAAACAGTTCGCGCGGCCAGGAAGAATAGGCATGACACCGCGTAAGATGCCGTCTATAGCCGTCCCAACTAGGCCCAGCCTAATCGATCGTCGCGTGCCGCAATGAGCGATTCGCTCGCCGCAGCCATGAGCGACCCGCTCGCCAACGTCGGCATGGTGATGATGTCGGAGGCCCGGTATCTGCTCATCGATCTCGCCAAGCGCCTGCGACACCGGCACGGCAGCGCCCTGCACGTCTATGCCACGACCCGCCAGGACGCCGATTTTTATGAGAGCATAAACCAGGACGGCCTGTTCGCCTCGGTCAACGATGCGGGCGTCCTCATGCGCAGCGCGCTCGAGCCGGTCGCCGACGAGGCCGCGGTGCTCGCCAGGGCACGTCATTTCGAGCGCAAGATCGGCGAGACCTACAACAGGGTCGCTGTCGCCCACCGCCATTTCGGTCGCGGTTACGCGCTCGGTGGCTTTCATCACCCCCGCTCCCGCGTCTCCCAGCACGCGACCTACGGCCAACTGCTGCAGGCCTACAACAAGACGTTCGAGTTCTGGGAGCGGGAAATCGCCGAGAAGCAGCTCTCGCTTGTGGTCAACGGCGGCAAGGAGGTGTGCTGCATCGCGCGGGCCAACGGAGTGCCCTACCGCAGCTATGCGAGCGCCCGCTACAAGAATTATCACTACTGGACCCGCGACGAATATTGGAGCCATCCGGATCTCGAGCGGGCTTATCATAAGGTCGTGCCGGAAGCGCAAGCCGCCGATATCGCCAACCCCTATCTTTCCGAGGGCTCGCAGCGCCGCCGTTTCCTCAAAAGGGCGCGGCTCGAAGTGATGGTCGGGCGTCTCGGTTGGATCGTCATGCAAAATCTGTATTGGCGGCTTCGCGGCTACGACAAGGTGACGGGCTATCTGCTGCGCGATCGGCTGCGCCACGAAGTGCGCCGCTGCGTTGGGATTCGCCGGTTGAATCGAGCGGGCTACGCCAAGCTCGATGAGATCGATGGGCCGTTCGTCTTCTATCCGTTGCACACCGAGCCGGAGGCCTCGATCGGGCGGTTCTCGCCGGAGTATTTTTCGCAGCTCACGGCAATCGCCACGTTGGCACGCGATTTACCCGCGGGCGTGCGGCTCGCGGTCAAGGAGACGATCTATTCAGCCGGTCGCCGGCCGGACAATTTTTATGACCAAATCGCCGATTTGAAGAACGTGGTCATGCTCGACATCTGGGAGCGTGGCGTCGATGTCATGCGCCAGGCGGCGGCAATTGCGACGATTACCGGAACCTCCGGGCTCGAGGGCGCGGCCATGGGCAAGCCGGTCATAAGCTTCGGCCGGCACAATATTTACGAGTTCCTACCCCATGTGTTTGTGGTGCGCGACGACTGCGATTTGCGCGAAATCCTGCGCTGCGCTCTCGAAGAAGTTTCGCCGAAACGGGCGCGCGCGGACGGCGCGCGGTTTCTGCAAGCGCTCGAGGCGTCTTGCTTCGATCTTGGCAATTACGATTATGTCGATCTCAACAGTTACGACGACGATACGGTCGAGCGCGCCTACCAAGCCCTGGTCCAAAGCCTCGACATCGAGCATCGGGTGAAAACGGCCGCGTCATGAACCGAGATGCCAAGTTTCCCGCGTCGGCGTCGGCATGGCGAAGCGTGAGATGGCGGACATCGACATAGCCGGCCGCAGGGTCGGCCCCGAGCATGCGCCCCTCGTCATCGCCGAGGTCGGCATCAACCATGAAGGCGAGCTGGACAAGGCGTTACAGCTGGTCGACGCCGCGGCGGACGCCGGTGCCGAGGTGGTGAAGTTCCAATGCCACATCACGGAAAAGGAAATGGTCGCCACGGACATGACACCCGGCGAAATTTCCAGCGAAAGACTGTGGGACATCATCAAGCGTTGCGAGCTCAGCGCCGAGGAGGAGCGTCGGTTGCAGGCGCACTGCGTGGCTCGCGGCGTCATCTATTTGTCGACACCGTTCAGC
>JAUVWK010000151.1 GCA_030604165.1 Alphaproteobacteria bacterium
GCAAGCGCGCCATCGACCAATCCGCCTGCAACAAGGACTACAGTTGCCTCAAAGGGTTTTGCCCGAGCTTCGTGCTGGTCAAGGGCGGCCGGTTACGCAAAGCGCCGGCCGCGGACGACGCCAAGGCACCGTTCGCCGCTCTGCCCGAGCCGACCCTGCCGGCCTGCGCCGAGCCTTACGGAATTTTGATCACCGGTGTCGGCGGCATGGGCGTCGTCACGTTGGGCGCGCTGCTCGGCATGGCGGCGCGCCTCGAAGGCAAGGGCGCGACCGTGCTCGACAAGATCGGCCTGGCCCAGAAATACGGCGCCGTGAGCGGCCATGTGCGTATCGCCGAGCGCCAGGATAGCCTGCACGCCGTGCGCATCGCCACCGGCGGCGCCAAGCTGTTGCTCGGCGGCGACCTGGTGGTTTCGGCGCACGCGGATGCGCTGGGCCGGCTGGCGCAGGGCCATTGCCATGCCGTGGTCAACAGCCACCAAACCGTGACCGGCGACTTCACGCGCAACCCGGATCTGGATTTTCCCGACGCCGAGATGCGCCGCCTGATCGCCGCCGCCGCCGGCCAAGACGCGGTCGATTTCATCGACGCCACGCGCCTGGCGACGGCGCTGATCGGCGACGCCGTCGCGGCCAACCTGTTCATGCTGGGCTTCGCCTACCAAAAGGGCCGCGTTCCGGTAAGCGCGGAGGCCCTCGAGCGCGCGCTCGAAATCAACGGCGTCGCGGTCGACGCCAACAAGCGGGCTTTCCAGTGGGGCCGGTTGGCGGCGCACGACCCGCAGGCGGTGAACCGAGCCGTGGATAAGGTCGCGGCCGCGCGCCCCGAGAAACTTTCCGAGAGCCTGGACGAGCTGATCGAGCGCCGCAGCGCCGACCTGACAGGCTATCGGAACGCGGCCTACGCGGCGCGTTACACGGCGCTGGTGGCGCGCGTGCGGCGCGCCGAAGCCGAGCGCACGCCGGCGCTTGCGGGCAGGAGCGCGGGACTGGCCGAGGCGGTCGCCCGCGGCTACCACACGCTGCTCGCCTACAAGGACGAATACGAGGTCGCCCGGCTCTATGCGGACGGCCGTTTCCGCCAACGCATCGCCGACCGCTTCGAGGGCGACTATGCGCTGAGCTTCAGCTTGGCGCCGCCGCTCTTCGCCGGGCGCGACCCGGAGACCGGCCAGCTCAAGAAGCGCCTCTACGGCCCCTGGGTGCTGCCGGCCTTCAGCCTGTTGGCCAGGCTCAAGTGGCTGCGCGGCACGCCCTTCGACCCCTTCGGCCACAGCGCCGAACGCCGCCGGGAGCGCCAACTGATCGCCGACTACGAGGCCACCGTAGACGAGCTGATAGGCTCGCTCACGCGCAACAATCACGCCCTCGCCGTCGAGATCGCCCGCCTGCCGCTCAAGATACGCGGCTTCGGCCACGTCAAAGCGGCCGCCATCGAACGCTTCCAGGCCGAGCAGGTCGCGCTGCCGCAATGCCTCCGCAACCCGGCGCAACGCGCCGAAGCGGCGGAATAGACCACGTCATTTGGTAAACAGGCGCTTCCTGCGCCGCCGCTATCAGAAATGATCCGGTCACCAGCCCGAACGCCGCGCCAACGCTCGACCGCCACGACGACGGGAGAAAAAGCCTTGCCAAGCAGTATGTTATAATATATGTTATAACTTCATCTCGTGAAGCGAAGGCGGGCCAATGGTGAGCGTAAAGGTGACGACCGTCGGCAACTCGGTGGGCATGGTTCTGCCCAAGGAGGCGCTGGCGAAACTCAAGGTGAAAAAAGGCGACAGGCTGTTCCTGGTCGAGACCGAGGACGGCTATGTCATGACGCCCTACGACCCTGAATTTCGGGCGCAGATGGAAGCGGCCGAGGACGGCATGCGGCGCTACCGGAACGCGCTACGCGAGCTAGCGATGTAGGACACCGCACGTGGCCGAGCCAATTTGGTTGCGGCGCGACGTCTTGCTCGCCGTCCACCGACAGCTCTTGGCAGACCATGGCGGGGCGCGAGGCGTGAGGGATGAGGGTCTCCTGGACTCGGCGCTGGCGCGGCCAAAACAACTTTTCTCTTATGGTGACCCCGACATCGCTGGGCTCGCTGCAGCCTATGCGTTCGCCATCGCCAAGGCCCATCCGTTCGTCGACGGCAATAAGCGCGCGGCCTTCATGGCCGCCTATGTATTTCTCGTAAGCAATGGATACCGACCGAACATGAGCGAGGCAGAAACGGTGGTAATGATGAGCAGCGTGGCCTCCGGCGAGGTTTCCGAAGGCGAGCTGGCCGCGTGGTTCGCTCGAAACATCCAGCCGCAAGCTTAGGAATAAGCCTACGCGACCGTTGGGCGGCACGCGCGCGCCTGATAAATTGTGCGACGAGGCGCAGGGAAAATTCGAAACGGCGGGAGGAGTGATCTATGACAGCGAACGAATCCGCGATCGTGGTTGGCGTTGGGCCCGGCTTGGGCGCGGCGCTCGGGCGGCGCTTCGCGCGCGCCGATATGAATGTCGCGCTTGCCGCGCGCGACCCGAACAAGACCCAGACTGTCGTTGACGAGATCAAGGATTTGGGCGCGGGCGCGGCCCAAGGCTATGCCGTGGACACCACCGACGAGGACGCGGTGGAGCGCCTGTTCGCCGATGTCGAGGCCAAGTGGGGCACGCCCAATCTCGTGGTCTACAACGCCGGCGCCTTCATGAAGGTCAGCATTCTGGAGGCCACGGCGGATGATTTTTTGCGTTGTTGGCAAGCCAATTGCTATGGCGGCTTTTTGGTCGGGCGCGCCGCGGCGCGGCGCATGGCGGCGCGCGGCGCGGGCACGATTCTGTTTACCGGCGCCACCGCCAGCAAGCGCGGCAGCGCGCAGTTCTTCAATCTCGCGGTCGGCAAGTTCGGGCTGCTGGCGCTGGCCCAAAGCATGGCCCGGGAGCTCGGGCCCAAGGGCGTGCATGTCGGCCATGTCGTGATCGACGGACAGATCCACTCCGCGCGTTACGCCCACCTCGCCAAGGAGCGCCCGCCGGACGGCCTGATGGACCCCGACGCCATCGCCGAGAGCTATTACGAGCTGCACCGCCAGCACCGCAGCACCTGGTCGCTCGAGGTCGAGCTCAGGCCCTGGATGGAGAAGTTCTAGGACGGGCTCAGGACGAGGTCGGGACGGGGTCTGGGCGGGCTCAGAACTCGTGCTTGGCGGCCTCGACGGCGTATTGCTCTTTCTGCTCGGACGTCGCCTCGTGCTGGAACTCTTCCTTCCAGACGGCATAGGGCATGCCGTAGACGATTTCGCGGGCCTCCTCGTAGTCCATCGCCATGCCCCGCTCCTCGGCCGCCGCCTTGTACCATTTCGAGAGGCAGTTGCGGCAGAAGCCGGCGAGGATCATGAGGTCGATGTTTTGCGCGTCGGTGCGTTCGCGCAAATGATCGACCAGGCGGCGAAAGGCCGCCGCCTCCAGTTCGGTGCGGGTCTTGTCGTCCATGCTTGTCCCTCCTCTGGCGCCTGCGCCACTGGTTAATGTTGGTCCGCGCCGGCTCGATTGCCAGCCCCCGGCCCCGTGCATCGCGCGCGCTTGGTGCAGGGCCGGTGCTCCCGTATAAGACCGTCATGGGAGATTGCCTTCGTTGGCCCGGCCGGTGAGCGCGCGATCGGCTGCCTCGGTCGCCATGATCGCGCTCGCCGCCGGCATCATCGGCATCTCCTTCTCGCCGATCTTCGTCAGCCTGAGCGAGATCGGGCCGACGGCGACCGCCGTCTACCGCATGGCGCTGGCGTTGCCCGCGCTGGCGCTATGGATGGGGCTAGAACGCCGTGCCGAGCCCGCGCCGCGCCGCTTGACCCGTCGCGACTGGTTGATTCTGGCGCTCTCGGGCCTGATGTTCACCGGCGACCTGGTGGCCTGGCATACCGCGATCCTCACCACCGGGGTCGCCAACGCCACCTTCCTCGGCAATCTGGCGCCGCTGGTGGTAACGCTCGGCGCCTGGCTGCTGTTCCACGAACGCATCACCTTGGGCTTTCTGCTGGGGCTCGCGGTCGCGCTCGGCGGCGCCGGGCTGCTGATGGGCGCGAACGCCTTTACCGGCTCCGGCGACCTGCTGGGCGACGCGCTCGGCGTGATCACGGCGCTGTTTTATGGCGCCTACCTCTTGACCATCAAGCAGCTGCGCGGCGGGCTGCCGACCGGCCAGGTGATGTTGCTCAGCAGCGCCTTCAGTTGCATCGGCCTGCTGGCCGCCTCGCTCGTGCTCGGCGAAGGACTGCTGCCGGCGACCCTTTTTGGCTGGGGCATGCTGGTGGGCATTGCGCTGCTCTCGCAAGCCGGCGGCCAAAGCCTGATCGCGTTCGCCATGCGCCACCTGCCCGCCTCGCTGGCCTCGGCGACCATGCTGGCGAACCCGGTTATCGCGGCGCTGCTGGCCTGGGTCATTTTAGGTCAGGCGCTGCAACCGCTTCAGGGCCTGGGCTGCGCGGTGGTGCTGGGCGGCATCGCGCTGACCCAGCGCCTCGGGCACAGGGCACGCTAGTGGATAGAATCCACTAGGCATGGCGGCCGGCAGCACGGACAACGCGAAGCCACGCGGCGGCATCTTGCCGTGGCTGCTGTTCGTCACCGCCGCGGCGCTATTCGGATACGGCCATCTGACGCGGGTCGCGCCGGCCGGGATGGTCGACACGCTGATGCGCGAATTCGCGGTCGGCGCGGCGGCGCTGGGCAACCTCTCCGCCATGTATTGGTACGCCTACGCGGCCTTTCAGATTCCAGGCGGCTTTTTGCTCGACCGTTTCGGCCCGGCCCGAGTCATGGCCCTGAGCGCGCTGTTGGCCACCGGCGGCGGGGTGTTGTTCGCCTACGCGCCCGGCGTCGAGCTCGCCAATCTCGGGCGCTTTATTACCGGCGCGGGCTGCGCGACGCTTTACGGCGGCTGTCTCAAGTTCGCCGGCCAGTGGTTCGCGCCGCGCCACTTCAGCCTGCTCGGCGGGCTCACGGTGCTGATCGGCATGATCGGCGCGGCGAGCGGTCAAGCGCCGGTGGCGGCGCTGGTGGAGCTCGGCGGCTGGCGTCCCGTGGCGCTCGGCGTCGCCCTGATCGCGCTGCCGCTCGGCGCCCTGCTATGGCTACGCCGCGCGGCGCGACCGCCCGCCGTCGCGCCGGTCGTGCCCTTCCGCGCGCTCGGCGTCATGCTGCGCCAAGCGGCGGCCTCGCGCCAAGTCTGGCTCGCCACCCTCTTTACCATCATGGCCTGCGCGCCGGTGATCTCGTTCACGCTGTGGGGGGTCGCCTATTACATGCAGGTGCACGGCCATACCCGGCCGGCGGCGGCGCTGTTCACCTCGACGGCGCTGCTCGGTTGGGCGCTGGGCTCGTTGCTGTTCGGCTGGGGCTCGGGCCGCATCGGCCGCCGCCGGCTACCGGCCGCCGCCAGCGCCGCGCTCGCGCTGGTCGGCTGGAGCGTCTTTGTCGCGCTGCCGCAGCTGCCCGACGCCGCTCATTTCGTCTTGATGTTCGGGCTCGGCTTCGCCTCGGGCGGCGTCGTGGTCGGCTTCGCGCTGGTCGCCGAGCACGGACCGCCGCGCGCCGTCGGCCTGTCGACGGGCCTGGCCAATACCTTCGTCATGCTGTTCAGCGCCGTGGTGCAATTGGCGATGGGCGGCTTGCTCGACCTCCAATGGCTCGGTGAGACGACGGCCGGCGTGCGGCTCTACCCGCCCGAGGCCTACCGCGTCGCCTTTGCCGTCATGCCCGCAATCTCGCTGCTCGCCCTGGTGGCCGCGCTGCTTGTGCGCGAAACCCATTGCCGGCCACAATCGGCACCGCCATGAGCGAGCCTCCCCGCGCACTGTTGCGCCAGATGTTCGACGCCGCCGTCGGCGCGGCGGCGGCGGCGCATTGCGTGGCGCCGCATTTGCCGGCGCCGCCCAAGGGCCGCACCATCGTGATCGGCGCCGGCAAGGGCGCCGCCGCCATGGCGGGCGCCGTCGAGGCGCATTGGCATGGCCCGCTCGAGGGCTTGGTGGTGACCCGCTACGGCCACGGCGCGCCGACCCGGCGGATCGAGGTCGTCGAGGCCGCCCACCCGGTGCCGGACGCGGCCGGGCGCGCCGCCGCCCGGCGCATCCTCGCCATGGTCAGCGATCTGAGCGCCGACGACCTCGTGCTGTGCCTGATCTCGGGCGGCGGCTCCGCCCTGCTCGCGCTGCCCGCCGGCCAGGTCTCGCTCGAGGACAAGCAAGCGGTGACCGGCGCGTTGCTGCGCTCGGGCGCGACCATCTCCGAGATCAACTGCGTGCGCAAACATCTCTCGGCGATCAAGGGCGGGCGGCTCGCCGCCGCCTGCCATCCGGCGCAGGTGCTGGCGCTGCTGATTTCGGACGTGCCGGGCGACGACCCGGCGGTGATCGCGTCGGGGCCCACCGTGCCCGACCCCACGACCTTCGCCGACGCCTTGGCGGTGCTCGCCAAATACGGCATCGAGCGGCCGCGCGCGTTGCTGGCGCATCTCGAGGCCGGCGGCGACGAAACCCCGAAGGCGGGCGATCCGCGCCTCGCCCGCGCCGAGGCCAAGCTGGTGGCAACACCGGCGCTGGCGCTCGAGGCCGCCGCGCGGGTGGCCCGCACCGCCGGTTACGCCCCGCGGCTGCTCAGCGCCCACCTGGAAGGCGAGGCCCGCACGCTGGCACGCGAACATGCGGGCCTCGCCGCCGACAGTCCGCCCGGCACGGTCCTGCGCTCGGGCGGCGAGACCACCGTGACCGTGACCGGCCAGGGCCGCGGCGGACGCAACGCGGAATATCTGCTGGCGCTTGTCATCGCGCTCAAAGCCAAGCCCGGCGCCTATGCCATCGCCTGCGACACCGACGGCATCGACGGCACCGAAGACAACGCCGGCGCGGTGATAACACCCGACACCTTGGCCCGCGCCGC